>JANQDY010000264.1 GCA_028278625.1 Thermodesulfobacteriota bacterium | reverse complement strand
CATCATGCATTCGGCCCCGGCCCTTACGCCCCTTCCGGAAATCGTACGCAGTCATGGGCGTACGGGGGACTGCGGTGTGCAAGGGATCTTGGGCATACTGGGAACCGGCCATATCGCACTTTGCGGCATCGGCAAAACCATTCCCGAACTGGTTTACGGGCGGCTTGGTGAAGATTCCATCAGAGATATTTGGCTGCATCATCCCAGAATACTGGATCTGCGCCGGAACTTTAGCGATTCCGACGCGTTCCCTGAACTCTGCAAAGCATGTATCCATCTGCGAAGATGCCGCACCGGTTGCGTCGCACAGAACTACTTGGAGAGTGGACATCTTTTATGGCCCGACCGGATTTGCCAGGAGGCGGCCCAAAGAAATATGTTTCCGGAGACGAGAAAACGGCCGGATAATGCATTGTAACATAACGACTCCGAATGCCGCACCTCAATCTCAGCATTTCCATTGTCACCCCTGCCAAGAATGCATCCGCCACTATTTCAGATTGTATCGAAAGCGTACGGCATCAGGATTATCCGGCTGAACACGTTATTGTGGAGGGATCCGCCGAACGCCACGGGGAAACCACATTTGAAAGTGCCATATACCAGGAGACCAGATTCATCCATGCCCCTGGAACCGGAATCTACGATGCCTTGAACAGAGGTCTTAAGGAAGCAAAAGGCGAGATCATCGGCACGTTGAACGCGGACGACTTCTATGCCCATAGGAACGTCCTATCACGTGTAGCAAAAGTATTCAGTAATCCTTCCATTGATTCCTGCTATGGCGATCTCATATACGTAGACGCCAGAAATCCAGCAAAAGCTGTCCGCTATTGGAGGGGAGGCACCTATCGGGAAAAATTGCTCTACAGGGGTTGGATGCCGCCGCATCCCACGTTTTTCGTAAGACGATCCGTATATGAGGCCCACGGCGGCTTCAACCCGCGGTTTGGTTCATCCGCCGATTATGAACTGATCGTCAGGTTTTTCATGTGTCACCAGATATCCACCGCCTATATTCCGGAAGTCCTGGTCATCATGCGGACCGGGGGCTTGAGCAACGCCTCTTTCAGAAACCGTATTCGCGCCAATCGAATGGACAAGATGGCCTGGAAGAGTAATGGATTAAGGGCCAGGCCATGGACATTCATCGCCAAACCCCTTTGTAAGATGGGCCAATACATTCACAGGAAACCGCTTTTCTGAGGTGATGCTTTCCGTGGACGCACGAAGCCTTCACACCCCTGTAGCCCTGTTCATATACAACCGTCCGGAAACAACCGAGAGGGTGTTCGCCGAAATCAGAAACGCCAAACCACAAGAGCTGCTGATAATAGCGGACGGCCCCAAAACGAGCCGGAATGGGGATATGGAGCGATGCGCGGCCGCCAGGGCCCTGGTGGAAAAGGTGGACTGGGAATGCCATGTCAGGAAAGCGTACTCAGAGGTAAATATCGGCTGTGGACGCCGCATTTCCTCAGGCCTTGATTGGGTGTTCCAAAGGGTGGATCGCGCCATTATCCTTGAAGACGACTGTCTTCCCCACCCCTCCTTTTTCAGATTCTGTCAGGAATTATTGGAACGATACGCTGGCGAAGATCGTATCGCCATGATCGGCGGTAACAATTTCAACCGATCCGAACCGAGTAATAGTAGCTACGCCTTTTCCATGTACCCGCTCACATGGGGATGGGCCTCATGGGCGCGTGCCTGGAAACATTATGATCACCAGATACGCCAGTGGCCCTCTCTCAGAACCGGCGGATGGCTCGGGGAACTGCTTGAAAGCCGGTGGAGCGCCGTTTATTGGCGAAACATTTTTGAGAAGGTCCATCAAGGTCGCATGGACGTGTGGGACTATCAGTGGGCTTTTTCATGCTGGACAAACCATCTTCTGGCCATACATCCTTCCGTCAATCTTGTGAGTAACATCGGCTTTGGCAACACCGCTACCCATACCAAGGACCCCGCATGCAAACGGGCAGGCTATCCGATCCACCCCATCTCTTTTCCCCTCTCCCATCCGCCGGTTATTACCAGAGATCGGAAGATGGACAGAGAAATAGAGAGAACGGTTCACAACATCTACCCTTTTGGCGGAACATCCCTTGCAAGATTGGGCCGTGGTCTAAGGCGAGTGGTAAACCGGCTTTGTCGAAAGGGGGAATCATGAAGATCCTCCTTTTGAACACCTATGACATCACCGGTGGCGCGGCCCGGGCCGTTTATCGAATCCATAGAGGATTGCGGCAGGCCGGCGTCAACTCCCAACTGCTGGTCTGGGATAAAAGAAGCCGTGACCCGTCCGTCATCAGCATCGGTTCCTCCTTCACACAAAAGCTTCCGGGTCCGGATTATTTAACGGACCTTCTCCCCCTGATCCGTTATCCACGGCGCCGATGGACCACCTGGAGTGTGGGCTGGCGATGGAATGACCTACTCCGCCAGGTAAGACGGCGAAAGCCGGACCTGGTCCATCTGAACTGGGTGGGCCGCGGATTCCTGCCCGTTCGGGCCTTGGGCTCCTTCGGGACGCCTCTCGTATGGACCCTCACGGATATGTGGCCATTCACGGGCGGCTGCCATTTTTCTGAGAACTGCAACCGTTATCGCCAATCGTGCGGTTCGTGCCCGCAATTGTCCTCCCATCGAGAAAAGGATCTCTCCCGTTTCATATGGGGTCAGAAAAAAAAATACTGGAACGGGCTTAATCTCAAAGTGGTGGCCCCCAGCAACTGGATGAAAGAGTGCGCCAAAACCAGTTCCTTGTTCCGCGATTACCCGATTCGAACCATTCCCTTCGGCCTGGACACCAGGGTTTTCAAACCGACTGATCGGAGGTCCGCTCGTGACTCATGGGGATTTTCAGACAAAAGGAAAATCATCCTTACAGGTGGCATCAAGTGCACCACGGATCCGAGAAAAGGCTTCAAATCCCTTCAATCGGCTTTAAGAATCCTTTCTTCCCGCGGCAGGACCAAAGAGGCGGAATTGGTGATTTTCGGTGCCCCAGCGCCCTCAAGCCCCCCCCACACGGGCCTTAAAACCACATATTTAGGATTTATTGAAAATGATGAACGGCTGGCGTCCCTTTACGCTACGGCCAACGTTTTCGTTGCCCCGTCAATGGAGGAGTCCTTCTGTCAGACAGTGCTTGAAGCCTTGTCTTGCTCTGTTCCCTGTGTTGGATTTCGCGTGGGAGGTCTCCCCGACATGATCGCCCATAAACGGAACGGATATTTGGCACCGGCCTTTGATCGTCATCGTCTGGCGGACGGCATCGAATGGGCGATCACCACGGATACATTTAAAGGAAATGAAAGGGACCAATGGGTAGCGAAGTTGGAACAAGCATTTTCATCAACCAGTGTTGCACATCAGTATTTGCGGTTGTATGAATCAATGCTGTCTTAGGATGGACCGAGGGATTGCCTGACATCGGTTTTATATCCGTTTCGTCCATTTTGCCCAACGTTTCACATAGGACTTCCATAACATACCATCACGGGAGGAGGGATGGGTCACCCTCATATAGCGGATAGACGGAAAACAGGTACGAAATAGAAACCAAGACTTCTCTTTCAATCCCGAGGAGGCCGGCCAATAGTACTTGAAAGCGCTTTCCGTACGCTCCTTCCACGTACTTGTATGGCCGGCCATATCCCTTTCGGTAGCGTCCGCTTTCGGCCACCTGGAAAAATCATCAAAAGGTGTCGGCATCCGCAATCCGGTCCACGCTTCAGCCAGTTTTAAACAGCGCTCAACCGCCAGCCGGGCATGCATGGTTACGCTACGCGCTTGGAGCAGGGACCAATCACGTTGTCCTTTAAGCGTTTCCGCCAGCAAAACGAAATCATATATCCAGATCAGCCGAAATGGCCCTCGATGAAGCAGGGTAAAATGCAGGCTCGCATGGATCAAGGCATCCACCGGATGCAGGGTGAGGAATGAAACGCCTGAGCTTTCCACGCGAAGGGCCCTCTCAAAAAGCGCCGGAATCTCCGTTTCACTGTTGAATCGAAGACAGGAATGGAGGTCTCTATGCAAATCCAATGGGAGGTACCTTTTTCTGTGATCGGAATGCTTGAAGGATTCGGCAACGTGGGCTTTTTTTGTGGGGTCGAATATATTGTCGATTGACTCCCATCCACACCTTTCCAAAAGATCGCACGCCCCGGAGAATTGTTCCGGGCGAACCAGAATGTCAATATCATCCGAATGGCGTAGGGCCGGATTAGGGTAAACGGTCTGAGCCAGGGCCGCACCTTTGAGCACCAGCGGCTCTATCCCTTCCGAACCGAATAGGGAAACCAATTCAGAGAGCTGGTGTTGGGCACAAATGGAACGGGCTCTGCTGGCCAAGAACCGGATTCTCATCCAGTCAAGGACCTGGCGGGGTGGCCGACAATCCGAAGGCGCTTCTTTGAACTTCCAATAGAGCAATGGAACTGACGGTCTTCCCATTTTATCAAAAAAGGAAAGCCACTGCTCCTGAGACCGAAGCGGCGGCGCGACCGGCTCATTTCTCAGAACCTTCGCCAAATATAAGGTCAATGGATCTGAATCCGTTTGGGGCGAAAAATGCTTGTACTCAGGTGTCGGTTCCACGGGGTCTTCTAGCTCCTCAAATGTCGTCGGTCTCATCTTTCTGGTCCCAATTGCTCTCGCATTGAAGGGAGTTGTTCAGGATCAAGGTTTGTGATAAAGCCAATATCCATGCTATATTTGTCTATCTCAAATACCAGCGTTCATCAACCAGATTTTTTGATACCGGAGAGTTCCCCCCCGTAAGAAATACGAAATGGAAATGATGAAAAAGCCCCAGCGGAAAAGCAGCATCCATCCAAGTGTCGTCCTGAAATATTCCCTTCCCATGTTGAAGCATCCATGGATCTGGACCCGGCTGGCCAAACTACAGGGCGAAAAATGGCTGTTTGATTTCCTTTATCCCAATGCCAATGGCGGTAAAGCCCGCAAAATCCGGCAGGCAAGCTTTCGTATCACCGATCGCTGCAACCTTCGGTGCCGCACCTGCGGACAATGGGGAGAAAACGGATTCCTGCTTTCGGAAAACCTGGCGCAATTGAAAAAGGAGGAAGTGTCCCCAGGCCGCTATTGTGAAGTGTTTTCCGACCTGGTTTCAAATGATCACCGCCCTTTGGTCTATTTCTGGGGAGGGGAGCCCATGCTCTATAAGGGCCTGTTGGACCTCATTGAGAGATCTTCGTCCCTTAAACTGCCCACTTCCATCGCAACCAACGGAACCGGTCTGGCATCCGCCGCAAAACGACTGATTGACGCCCCCCTTTTTCTTTGTCAGGTATCCATTGACGGAGACACAAGGGAGCTCCACGACCATTTGAGACCTCCTTCTGCCGGACGCAAGAGCAATTTTGACGATATCAGAGAAGGGCTCGAAAAGCTGAATTCTTTGAGAATCAGACGGCATAAAACCCTGCCGATCATCGCATCTCTAACCGTCATTTCCAAAGAGAACCTCCACCGGCTGACCGCCATTTACAAAGCCTTTCGAAAGCAGGTCGATTTTTTCGTGTTCTACCTGTCCTGGTGGATCAGCCCGGGGCGGGCCCAAGCCCATGAAGCCGATTTCAATGGCCGCTTTGGCTTTGTTCCCACCCGTCACAGGGGCTGGATCGGCGGGTGGAAGCCGGACGACTATCGCCTCCTGAACAACCAGATCCAAACCCTTCTGAACCATTCGAACAGGTGGGGCGAGCCTCCCGTTACCCTTATTCCGAATGTGGCGTTGACGGAAGATAACCTTAAGCGGTACTATACGGACCACCGCTTTCGGTTTGGGTTTAACAAGTGTGTTTCCATTTATCAGGCAATCGAAATCAACAGCAATGGAGATGTGTCACCCTGCCGGGACTATCACGATTACGTGGTGGGCAATATCAAGAATGAAAACATCCATGACCTGTGGCATTCCAAGGCCTACGTGCGGTTCCGCAAGAGCATTGCAGAACAAGGGCTTATGCCGGTCTGTTCCAGGTGTTGCGGGTTGATGGGGTACTGATGTCAAAGAAACAAAAAAGCCTCCCCGCTGAGAGGGAGGCCTTTTTATATATCAATTAAGCGGGACAGGTGTCGGAACTAGAGCGCTTTTCTTCTCCTTTTAACGGTCCACAGGGCGAAACCAACCAGCAACAGGGCGAAAACGATCATTCCCCATTCCGTCATGGTGGGAATGGGATTGATGGCCAGGACCGGATCCGTAAACGACACCTCCTCAAGGCCCGTCCGGGTGTTTTCCGGATAAAGGATAAACCCGGAAATGGTTCTGCCCGCCTGCAAATCGGCTTTGACGGCATCGGTGACGTCAACGGTGAATGACTGTCCCGCCGTAAAAGAGACATTTATCACATCGATCTGGGTTCCCAGGGGGTAGATGGTATTGGTATTCACATTGCCATTGGCTTTTTGGGCCGCCTGCATGTCATACACCCCGATAGCCATGTCCGTTGCAATATTGGTTGTTCTGTGGAAATCGCTGACATCAAAGGTCAGGGAAGCACCCTGAATATTTGCCGCCGTGGCACCACTTCCGCTGAGATCGTATTTTACCACCGCCTGAACCCGGCCGGTATATCCGGCGGTATTGATCTGGAGTTCATCTACCTGACCACAGCCATAGGTGGCATCGGTGTAGGCGGGAAAAAAATTCGTACGGGCAAAAGGGGCGCTGGTGGCCGCCGCGCCGAAGGTGAGTTGCTGGCTCGGGTAGGTGTTCCTCGTGGTTGGGCCCGCGCCAAGGCACCACATGTCAACGGTGAATGCCGCGGCGGCCCTGATCTCCTGAGCCCCTCTTCCGGAAAGGGTCGTTGCACCGACGCTATTTGTTAGAAGCAATACCAAACCAACGACAAGAAGCGCTCTCAAAACCTTTGCCATCTTTCCTCTCCCTTTCTGTGGGTCAATAACTCTTTCGTTGCCCTTTAAAGAAATAAGCAGGGTGAATTTTATCAGAAAACGGACGCCGCATGTCAAGTAAAATCTTATCAAAAGTCAAAAAGCCTCACCACTTTTCATTAATATTCCGCACATGATTGCCATCCGATTCGACGGCTAATGACAGCTGGGTCAAAACCGGAGAAGAAGGTTGTTGAAGTTCCAGCGACTCTCAGATACTATTCAACCGGCGCCAAAACGGGCCGAAATGGACCATGCGTTGGATAAGGGAGGCTCATCTAAAATGGAAAAAGGGAAAACCGTCCGTTCTTGAAAACGCGGGGATGAATGATGTTGGGCGAAAAAAGAATCGTCGTGGTGATGCCCGCTTATAATGCGGCCCGGACCCTCATGAGAACCTATCGGGAAGTCATCGGGCTGGGCATGGTGGATTCGGTGATTTTAGGGGATGACAACAGCCAGGACGAAACCGAGCGGATCGCACGCTCCCTACCCAATGTCACCGTTCACGCCCATTCCCGGAATATGGGCTACGGGGCCAACCAGAAATCCTGCTACCGGCTGGCACTGAAAGAGAAAGCGGATATCGTCATCATCGTCCATCCCGATTACCAGTACACGCCCAAACTCATCCCCGCCATGGCGGCCATGATCGTTTATGGCGGGTATCACTGCGTACTGGCGTCTCGGATCCTGGGCGGGTATGCGCTCAAAGGGGGCATGCCATGGTGGAAGTATGTGGCCAACCGGTTCCTGACTTTTGTGGAAAACATCCTTTTGAAAAGCAAAGTATCGGAATTTCACACCGGTTATCGCGCCTACACCCGGGAGCTTCTTATGAAGGTCCCTTTTGAGAAGAATTCCGATGATTTTCTTTTTGACAATCAAATTCTGGCGCAAATCCTGTGGCTGGGCTACACCATCGGGGAGATCAGTTGCCCCACGCGGTATTTTCCGGAAGCCTCTTCCATCAATTTCAGAAGGAGTGTTGAATACGGGTTCGGGTGCCTTGAGACAGCCATGCTGTACAGGCTCAATCGAATGGGAATCCTCCGTTCCGAGTTGTTTTCCCCTGAAAGATAATCGGCGACCCGGGCGACACCTCAAACCGGGCGTTTACCCTTGCTGGTGGAACGGGGTCTGGAGTTTCCTGGCGGCATCCGGTCCCCAGGAACCGGATACATAGGGCAACAGCATGTCGGACCGGCCGCTGCAGGTTTCACACTCCTGCAAAATGGGGGTTAGAAAGGACCAGCACAACTCGAGGCCATCCTTCCGCCAGAACAGCATATGATCCCCCAGCATGCAATCCAACAGCACTTTTTCATAGGCATCGAGCATGGGACCGGTGTAATTCTGGTAATAGTTAAAATCCATGGTAACGGATCGCAGACAGACTTTGGCACCGGGGTTCTTGGTCTGGAAATTGAGGGTTATCCGCTCGTCGGGATAGATCCCCAGATTCAGCTGGTTGGTGGTGATATGCTCCCCCAGGGTACTTCGAAAAAGGGAATGGGGAACCTCTTTGAACCGGATGACGATTTCCGTCAGCTTTCGGGCAAGCCGCTTTCCCGAGGTGAGGAAAAAGGGGACCCCCTGCCATCTCCAGCTGTCCAGAAAGACCTTCATACTGGCAAAGGTGGGGATCAGAGAATCAAACCTGACCCCTGCCTCTTCACGGTAGGCCGGGACTTTGTTTCCATCCACTTCCCCGGAACCGTATTGCCCCAGCACCAGATAGTCCCACAGGTTCTCCGTTGGAAAAGGACGTAGGGTTCGATAAACCCTCACCTTTTCATCACGCACCCGATCCGCCTCAAACAGAGACGGCGGATCCATGGCCGTCAGCGCCAGAAGCTGCATCATGTGGTTCTGGAACATGTCCCTCAAAACACCGGCCTGATCGTAATAGCCGGCCCGGTGTTCCACACCGAGCGATTCCGCGGCGATAATATGGACCGAATCAATGTAGCGACGATTCCATATGGGTTCGAATATGGCGTTGGCAAACCGGAACATTAGAATATTCTGAACCGTTTCCTTGGCCAGATAGTGATCGATCCTGAAGATCTGGGATTCCTTGAAATACCTGTGCAGCGTATTGTCCAGATCGATGGCGGTCCCAAGGTCCCTGCCGAACGGTTTTTCAACCACAATCCTGGTCCACCCGTGGTTTTCCGTGTCCGATGCCCCAAGACCGACCAACCCCAGCATTTGGGCCGTCGATTTGTAGAGATTGGGAGGGATTGCCAGATAGAAGAGCCTGTTGCCGCCGGTCTTGAATTCAAGGTCCAGTTTTTTGATCCCCTCGGCCAGCTTTTCAAAAGACGCCGGATCATCATAAGCGATCGGCTGATAATGCAACAGGTGCGCAAATCCCTTCCATTGTTTCGGATCATAAAGATCCGCGCGCAAAAGGGCCTCTTTCATCCGATCCCGGAACGCGTCCGTTGTCAAATCCGTACGGGCGCACCCCAACAAGAAAAAGCGGTCGGGCAACCCCCCATTGATGTAGAGGTTGTACAGGGCCGGAACGATTTTTCTGGCGGTCAAATCCCCTGAAGCCCCCACAACCACCACCACGCAGGGTTCAGGCGCCTGGTCCAGAAGACAGAATCCCGCCCCATCGCCCGAAGGGAAGGCGGTCGTGGATATTAAGGTGTCTGAGCCGTCATGAACCGATTCCTTCGGTTGCCCCATTGGGATATCCTTTTAAAACGATGATTACTCTTTATCGATTTTATTGCTTAGTCAACGAAGGAACCGATCTTTGAGACAATCAGATCCACATCCTCCATTGAAACGTGGGAAAACCAGACTTTCTGGGGGTAAATCATCACATTGGGACCCTTTGCGCAAAGGCCCATGCACCCGGATTGGGATACACGGACCTTTCCCTTCCATCCCTTGTCATTGACAGCCCCTTTCAGGGCCTTGCGAATGGCAGGACTGTCATTGTCGGCGCAGGATTTCTTCTTTCCACCCCGATCATTGGTACACACGAAAACATGACACACATAGGGAGATTCTTTTTGATCAGCCATACGGCCCTCCTTCATAACGCAATTTCAGTTCCAGGTGATTGTTCTTAAATGAAGATCAAGACGCCCTCTCCTCGATCGGTTCATATTCACAGCCTGTCAACCCGCAGTATTCACCCACATATTCTGCTTTCGGCCGGTAAAGGGCAGGCTTTCCCTGAGCATCGGCAAATTTCTCTTCAATGATGTGCGCGCACCATCCGGAAACCCTAGAAATGGCGAAAATGGGTGTCATAAAGTCCAGGGGAATCCCCATAATATGGTACACCGGGGCGCTGTAGAAATCCACGTTTGGCAGAATGTTCTCTTTGCCCCTTTCGCGAAAGGCCTTGATACCGTATTCCTCCACCTGGGTTGAGAGTTCATGCCATCGTTCCTGTCCTGTTTTCCGCCCAAGGCGCCCGGCCATGCGCTTCAGGTATCTGGCCCGCGGGTCCATGGTCTTGTAAACCGCATGCCCCATGCCCATAATCCTTCCGCCGCCCGCCAGCACCTGCTCGACCCATCCGGGCACGTCCTTTTCATTTTCAAGTTCCAACAGCATTTTCATCACACGGGCATTGGCGCCGCCGTGAAGGCTTCCGGAAAGGGCCCCGATACCCGCACAAACACCGGCGTAAATGTGAGCCCTGGTGGAAACCACCTCCCGGCAGGCAAAGGTGGATGCGTTGAAAGTGTGGTCCGCGTGGAGCACCAGGCACGTGTCCAGGTCCCGGGCCATTTCCTGATCCGGTTTTTCACCGTGAAACAGCCATAGGAAATTGGCGGCATGGGGCAGGGAATCATCAGAGGGCAACGGATCCAACCCCTGCCGGATTCTGTGCCAGGCGGCTACCAGCACAGGCATGCGGGCCAGTAAACGAACGGCCATGTTCACATTGGCGGCCCTTGAATCATCCCCAAGATCAGGGTCCGACATGGCAAGGGCCGCGACGGAAGACTGGAGAACGTCCATTGGGGCCGCATCCACGGGAAGGTTTCTCAGATTGTCGATCACATAATCCGGCAAGGGCCTGGCTTCTTTAACAACCGCCTCAAATTCGCGAAGGGCCGCCTTGGTGGGCAAAACCCCGTGCAGAATGAGGTAGGCCACCTCCATGAATGTGGAGACCTCCGCCAACTGCTCGATCCGATATCCGCGATACAGCAAAACGCCGTTATTACCGTCGATGAAACTGATTTTGGTATCTGCGACGGTAACGCCCCGAAGTCCCACGTTTTTCACTTTTACTGTTTCTGGCATTTCGTCCTCCTTAGCGTATATTGGCCACCAAACTTCTCATCATCTGAATCAAGCCGACTGAAGCGACAAAAGGGAATCGACCAGCTTTCGCTCATTGGGCATGATCTTTCGCCATTTGAGATCATAGACCGTGTAAGGCCCCTTTCCGGTCAGAAGTTTCAGTACCGCAACTTTCATCTCATTGGCGGAATCCCTGCTGTAACGGACCCAGAGCACTTTATCGATGTCAAGATTAAATTCCGTGCAAACGCCTTTAATGAGGTCCTGATACCGTTTGTGAACGGAATAGCCCTCTTTGGGATCAGAAGCGAGCACCACAAAGGGCTTGAGCAGGACCACTTCGCGCTTTTGGGAGGAAAGATCATGAATGGTGAGGTAATGGGAACCGGGCCACCAGCTGACCGGTTTCCGGACAGTGTCCTTCTTTCCATCCCAGACATACTTGCCATCGAAGATGATCATTCCGATTCCTTCCAGGAAATGCAGTCGCTGGGGCAATTCTTGATTGCCTCGTCAACATCCTCTTCCGAATCTCCGCTGGGAAAAACAACTTCGATATATCCAGCATCATTTAATTTAAACGTCCTGGGGCATAAATCAACACAGACGCCGCACAGACTGCAATCACTGAGATCCAAATGGGGGATTTTCATGAGGGAGAACCCATCACTTTCCCAAAGAAGGCTTCAACTTCCAGAAAAGCCGATTTGAGCTGATCAAAGGTCCTAAGCGCCTTGTCAAAGGAACCATCCCTTCCCATCAATTCGATATCATGAGACAGCTTCCGAACCTTCTCAGCACCCATATTTGCCGCCGCCCCCTTGACGGAATGGGCCGTCCCTTCCACTTGGGATGAATCCTCAACGTTAATGGCCCCCTTGAGAAGCGTCAAATGCCGCCTTGTATCCTCAAGGAAAAGATCTATGATCTCCTTTTTGAAATCCTCGTCTCCCGCGGTGAGGACTTTGAGCCGCTTCATATCAACGGGGAGGTCGGGGCCCGCCGGATAATGCACTTTCCCCGGAGATGGTCGAATAACTCTGGTGCCCGCCCACCGATGCACCATTTCAAGAAGCTCTTTTGGCTTTACCGGTTTTGGAATATAATCATCCATGCCGGATGCAATGCATTTTTCCCGATCGCCCTTCATGGCATGGGCCGTCATGGCGATGATGGGGAGTTCGCTGAACTCGGGCGCCATTTTCCGGATTTCCGCGGTGGCCGCGTACCCATCCATCACAGGCATCTGAATATCCATAAAGACCATGTCATAGGCCCTTTTCCCGATGGCCTCCAAGGCCAGAGCCCCATCACCCACCACATCGACGGTGTGACCGGCTTTTTCCAGGATGCGGGCCGCCACTTTCTGATTTACCAGGTTGTCTTCAACCACCAGCAATCGTGCTTTTCCAAAGGATTCTTCTCCCAGTGTGTGGCGCGTAACAAGGGCGGGTTTCCGCTTCTCCTGCTCAAGACGGTCTTCTTCACCGGATTTTATAAGGGTTTCCGCCAAAGCGTCCAGCAATTGGGACTGACGAATCGGTTTGGTCAGGTAAGCCGCACAGCCCAGTTCCTTGAAACGGCGCGCATCCCCCCGTTTGCCCACGGATGTGAGGATCAGAATGGGGGTGTTATCCATGGATGGTTTGGAGCGGATGGCGCGCACCACATCCTCTCCGTCCATCTCGGGCATCTGGTGATCCAGCAGTACCGCATCAAAGGGACGATCCTCCGCCAATCTCAAATCCAGTAGTTCAAGGCCTTCCTTTCCGCTTTCAGCCTCCTCGGGAAAGCAGCCGAAGGAAACCAGGGTCTTATTCAGAATCGTGCGATTGGTGGCATTATCGTCCACGATGAGCACGTGACTGCCTCTGACGCTTTGACGGGTTTTCATGGGCAGTGTCTGACGTTTGTCCTGTTTCCCGAAGGGAATGGTAAACCAGAAGGTACTCCCCTTTCCCTCTTCGCTCGTAAGCCCCATTTGCCCGCCCATCAATTCCACCAGGCGTTTGGAAATACTCAGTCCCAGACCGGTCCCCCCAAACCGGCGGGTGGTGGTGCCATCCACCTGGGTAAAGCTGGCGAAAACAGCCTCATGGCGGTCTTTCGGTATGCCGATACCCGTGTCTGATATGGCGAACCGAATGATGGCCAATTTGTCTTCTTCCCGCAGCATTTCAGCATGAATGTCAACATTCCCTTTATCCGTAAACTTGATGGCGTTTCCCGACAGATTCACCAGGACCTGCCGCAACCGTTCGGGATCTCCCAGCAGTCTCACATGGCAGTGGGGGTCCACGAAACAGGTGAACTCAATCCCTTTGGCCTGGGCATTGGGCGCCATCATCTCACCCACCCCTTCAACCACATATCGAAGGTCAAAACCGATCTCTTCAAACTCCAGCTTCCCCGATTCAATCTTTGAAAAATCGAGAATATCATTGATCAGGGTCAGCAACCCGCTTGCAGCGTTTTTGACCGTCTCCGCGTACTCCCGCTGTTCCGTATCCAGATTGGTGTCCAGCAGAAGCTCGGTCATGCCGATCACCGCATTCATGGGGGTTCGAATTTCGTGGCTCATGTTGGCGAGAAACTGGCCCTTGGCCAAACTGGCCGCCTCTGCCTCGCGCCGGGCTTTGACCAATTCGGTCACATTGATGACATTTAAGAGCACCCCTTCATAACCATTTTCACCGTAAATGGGCTGCATCCGAAGGATGGTTTCCGCCTGGCCGATGGCCCGCTGAATCACAACGTTTTTCGCGTTAGGGTTTCCGCGGAATTCATCGATATAAGCCAATATTCGAAGAAGGACATCTCCCAGGTGAAAATCTTCAATTCTTCCTCCAATAATATATTGTTTCGATTTCCCAACGAAATTGCAGAAATAGTCGTTTGCCTCCACCACCCGGTTATCGCGGTCGGCAAAAACCACGCCTTCCTCCATCCCGGAGATCATGGAAGAGAGTTTGGCGGCCTCGTGCTTGGCCGCGGCTTCGCCGACCATCTCCGCCGTTCGATCCTCGTATGTCAGCAGTTGCCGGCCGTCCCCCATGTCCACGGCCCGAAACCGAATGGTTTTATCGGTGCCGTCTTTGCACCGAACCTTAAAGGTCCTGGGATCAGACCTGCCGGTTTTGCGGCCGTTGCTGGTGTCCGCCTGCCACGTCTTCATCACTTTATCCCGATAAGCACTGTCGGGATAGGCTTTTTGAAACCAGACTTTTTTGGTGGGTACATCTTCAAGGGTATAGCCGAAAATCTCAGTGAATGTAGGGTTTATGTACTCCATCGCCAAATCTTCATTTGAAATGGATATGCCGAATGGCGAGCATTCGGTGAGACGCTCAAATGGATCCTTTTTACTCACGAGGCGTTTCCTCCGTGACGGAATTTGCTACCCTCTCAAATCCTTTTTGAGGACTTTGCCCACGTTTGTCTTGGGCAGCTCGTCTCTGAATTCGATCATGGTGGGAAGTTTATAAGCAGCCAGTTTGTCTTTGCAGTAGGCAATGAATTCCTCTTCGGTGCCAGTCTCACCCTCCTTGAGCACCACAAACACCTTCACCTGCTCTCCCCGTTTCGGGTGAGGCACACCCAAAGCCGCAGCTTCCACAACCTTGGGGTGTTCAAAGAACACCTCTTCAATATCCCTGGGATAGACATTGTAGCCGCCCGAAATGATCATATCTTTCTTGCGGTCCACAATGTAGAAATAGCCATCCGCGTCCATCTTCGCGATATCGCCCGTGTGCAGCCACCCATCCGTCAAGGTCTCGGCCGTGGCCTCCGGCTTGTTCCAATAACCTTTCATGACCTGGGGGCCTTTTACCAGGAGTTCACCCGATTCTCCCACCGGCAGATCGGTTTCACCGTCATTTAAGTCCACGATACGACATTCCGTATCGGGGATGGGGAGTCCGATACTCCCCACCTTCCGTTTGCCCACAAAGGGGTTGATGTGTGTCACCGGCGACGATTCGGTCATACCGAATCCTTCGACGATGGTGGACCCTGTTTTGGCCTCAAAATCGCGGATCACTTCAAGGGGCAGGGGGGCGCTTCCGGAAAAACAACCCTTTATGGAGGTCAGGTCCGTCCGGTCGATGCCGGAATGGTTCAGCATGCCGATAAACATGGTCGGTACCAGCGGTGCAAATGTGGGCTTGAATTTGCTGATGGCTTCCAGCAGGGGTTCCGGTTGCGGTTTGGGAACCAGGATGTTTCCCCAGCCGGAATAGATGGACAGGTTCATTGCCGTTGACAGACCGAATACATGAAAAAAGGGCAGGGCCCCGAGCATCACCTCTTCGCCATCATTGAATCCGGGAAACCACACCCTTATGTGTTGAACCTGCTTGCTCAGGTTACTGTGAGTGAGCATGACACCTTTGCTGACGCCCGTCGTCCCTCCCGTGTACTGGTACATGGCGATATCATCAAAAGAGAGCGCCACTTCGGGAGGCCGGCCCGAAGCGCCGGCCAGAACATCCTTCCATCGATAGACATCCGGCGCCTGTTTTACGTCCGCCTTCAAGCCCTTTTTCTTTCCCACCAGCGGAAAGAGAAGGCTTTTTGGAAAAGGGAGATAATCGCCGATGGAGGTGTATATGATCTGTTTAATGCTTGTTTTGGGTCTCAAATCAATCATGCGGTTGCCCAAGAGATCAAGGGTGATCAATAGCTTGGCACCGGAATCGTTGAATTGATGTTCCAATTCCCGATCCGTGTACAGGGGGTTGTTCATGACAGCCTTGGCCCCGATTTTCAAAATGGCGTAGTAGCCGACCACACACGGTATAAGGTTCGGCAACAGAATGGCCACGCTGTCCCCTTTTTGAACGCCGAAGCCGGCAAGCGCGGCGGCGAACCGGTCCACCATTTCCTTGAGCTCCCGGAAGGTGAGCCTGTAGCCCTGAAAAAGCAGTGCCATTGTGTCGGGAAAATTTCGGGCCGAACGGTCCAAGAATTCGGGAAGACACGTCTCTTCAAAGTTTACAAATTCCGGAACACCTTCATCATAATGAGCCAGCCATGGTTTTCCTTTATACGCGTTTGATGCAGTCATGGGCTCTCCTTTTCTTTTTCGGTTTGACAATAGTGATGGGGCTGAGGCGACTTTTAAACAACTGCTAATGACTCGTCTGTTTTTATGATAACGGCTTAAGCATGTCAACACAGAGAAAAGCTTGAGTGTATTTTGCGGCAAAAAACGGAAATAGTGGGGAATATAAGAGAGTAAGAAATGTTTTAGGGTGTCTCTAAAAATAAATAACGAATATTGAACAAGGAATTCCTGAATGATGAGGTTCTTCCCCGCTATTCCTTGTTCAATATTTCGTGGTTCAATCGAATGCCCGGTGTTGGCATCAGGCTTTTTTGTTTACTCTGAAAGTCTCATCCCCTTTCTTGAAGAAATCCATGATCTGTGTCACCGCGGCCACACCCGCATTGATATTGGCTTCGGCGGTCTGAGCCCCCATCTTCTTTGCCGTAAAAAAGGTGCGGTCCCCGCAGGTGGCGGTGATTTCATCCTTGCAGTCCGGGGTCAAATCCGATCCGTAGCAGAAATCCGGTCTTTCGGCAAACATCTTTTTGAGACCCTCTTCATCGATCACCTCTTTTCGGGCCGTGTTGATCAGGGCGGCGCCTTCTTTCATATTTGAAAGAAGATCATAGTTAATGGATTTGACCGTATCTGGGTTTCCCGGAATGTGAAGGCTGATGAAATCGCATTTTGAATAGAGTGCTTCCCTTGAGTCCACGGGGGTTACGTCGTCCGCTTTCATGATGCTTTCGTCCACATAGGGATCATAGGCATAGATGTCCATACCGAATCCCCGGGCCAGCCTGGCCACACATTTGCCGGCGTTGCCGTATGCGTGAATTCCGATGCTCTTCCCCCTCAGCTCCGTGCCCGGTTTGCCCACATAATGATGCCTTACCAGATTCAGCATCATTCCGAAAGCCAGCTCAGCCACCGCATTGCTGTTCTGTCCCGGCGTATTCATTACGCAAATCCCCTTTTCCGTGGCCGCGTCCAGATCGATATTGTCATAACCGGCACCGCCCCGGGCCACCACTTTCAGGTTATCCGCCGCATCCAGGACTTCACGGGTCACCTTGTCACTGCGGATAATGAGACCGTCCGCGTCTTTGACCGCGTCCAGCAATTCTTGTTTGTCCGTGTAGTTTTCAAGCAGCTTGAGCTCAAAATCGGGATTTTTGGCAACCACCTCTTTCATCCGCTCCACGGCTAACTTGGCAAAAGGTTTCTCAGTTGCAACCAGTATTGTTTTTGACATTTGATGACTCCTCGTACCTTGAGAATTTAAATAGTAGATTGTATGGATGACCAAAAGGGGTGTATGCTACACCCAGCGTCCAATTCAATCAAGAACTAATTCCATCCCCCCGGTAATATGGTAAAATTCCTGAAAGTCACTTCAACCGGTTCGCTGCCCCAGGTCTTGGCGATCATCCCGACCCGTTTGAACCCGTCCTTTATGGTGCTTTGAAACTTCCCCAGGTCCTGCCACCCCTTTGATTCGGGCACCGTTAGGGCAAACCGGTATGAATTGCCGCTTTTGATGATCCGCAATTTGCCTGTTGTGGCCTTACTATTCATCACGAATTTGCCGCTGCTGCCCAAATGGCTCGCCAGTTCCCTGGGGCCGCTACGGCAGCTGTCCCTGCAGGAGCCGGCAACCTGTATGGTTCCGCCGTCCGTTGGCCCGAAATAGAGGGCGCTGACCGGCCGTTCCTCCCGGCCGTTCCAGATGACCATGCCTACGAGGGAGCGGCCCACCCGTTTGGGCATACTGAAATCCACCTGCGCCACCCAGGTATCCCGGGGCGGCATCTCAACCGTCAACATGGGAGTTGTGCCCCGATTGCAGTCCCATATGTTATGCCCCCCTTTGACTTTCATGCGGACGGATGGGCCGGTGATTCGATGAAAAGAATCCCCCTGGGGATCGCTCCATTCAAAGTCGCCGTAGCTTTTCCCGGAAAAGACCTCCGGTTTACCGTTTTGAAGCCGGGAGAAATAGGCGGGCATCCACCGTTTAACCCCTGCCACGCCGGTCATGATGGTGAAATCGGAAAAAATGATTTCAGCCGGCTGGCTCCCCCAGGTCTTGACCATGAAACCGATCCGGGAAAACCCATCCTTCACCGTGGAAAGCAGGGTTCCCAGTTTTCGCCATTGTTTCTCGTGGGGACTCTTGAAAAAGAACGTGTAATGGTTTTTGCTGCGGCTGATGCGGAGCCACCCCTTTGTACGGTCGTAGGCAAGCCTGAAATATCCCTCATTTCCCTCATGGCGCCTCAACTCGTTGGGGCCGCTACGGCAACTGTCCCGATAGCTGCCCGCCACCTGGACCTCCTTTGTATCGGCGGGGCCGAAATAAAGAATATAGGCGGGTCGTTCCTCGCGACCGTTCCAGAGTGCCAGGCCACCGTGGCTTCGGCCGATCCTCGTGGGCATATCAAACGCCACCTGGGCGGTCCAGGTGTCGGTGGGCGGCGCCTCAACACTCAGAATGGGCGCTCTTTCCCGGTTGCAATCCCACATGTTATGGCCGCCGTTCACCTTGATTCTGACATCCTTCCCCACGATTTCATGCACCGAATCCCCTTGGGGATCGCTCCATTCGAAATCGATGTAATCCTGTCCCTCAAAGGCCTTTACGCCGCTCTTTTCCAACACCGAAAAATAGGCGGGAACCCAGGTTTTTACGCCCGCAAGACCCGGCATGACACGGAAATCCGAAAAAGAGACCTGCAGGGGCTCATTTCCCCAGGTCTTGCACATGAGACCCACCCGGCTGAACCCGTCTTTCTTCTCGGCAAGCAGGGACCCCAGAAAGCGCCACTGTTTCTGGTGGGGGCTCTTGAAATAGAAGAAAATCCTGTTTCCCTGTTTTGACAATCGGAGCCATCCGCTGGCGCCCGTGTAATAGGTTCGAAATCCCCCTTCGCTCCCTTCCCGGTCCGCCAGTTCCCTGGGGCCGCTACGGCACCCCTCCCGGTAGGAGCCGGCCGCTTGGACTTCCGTGGTATCGGCGGGTCCCACATAGAGGGCATTGACCGGCCGGTCCTTTCGCCCGTTCCACAGTACCAGGCCGCAATGGCTCCGGCCCAGACGTTTGGGCATTTCAAACTTCACCTGGGCCGTCCAGGTATCGGCCGTAGGAACCTTGACCCAAAGGATCGGTGCCGTTCCCCGGTTGCAGTCCCACATGTTATGCCCCCCGTTCACCCGCATGTGAATCCATGGGCCATCCACCTTGTAAAGGCTGTCCCCTTGAGGATCGCTCAGGGTCCAGGCATTTGGGGCAATGGCGTAACCGTCGGTCATTCCTGCGGCAGTCTGTTTTTTTTGGTCCCCGTCTTTCTCCAAAATGACCGGTTTTCCGGTACCCGCATAGAGGGGATCGAGATCTGTCTGTGCCGCCAGAACCATCGCTTTTGCCGCCTGGGAAGGGGCCTTGGGAGACCATTCCAGGGCCTGGGCATCGCCGCCGGACTTCACCAGTCTGGAACCGGAAGTGAGTTTTAAGGGGGTCTCTTCAGCCGCTTCCCCTTCGGCGGATGTTTTGGGAGGCGCTTTCTTGCCGGACCCTTCAGAGGCCTTCAATGTTTCAATTTTCCGTTTGGCAACGGAGGCAAAATGGCCGTTGGGGTACTTTTCAAGATACCCCTCAAACTGGTCCACATCGTCGTCCGCGGCAATGGAGGCCCAAAGGGAAATTTCCACCATCTGGTCTTCGCCGCCCGCCAGCGGGGAAGTCCCCTGGGGGCCTTTACCCTCTCCCGTTTCATCCGCCGCGGCGCCATCCGCCCCGGCCCTTCCGGGAAGCAAAAACACAAAGTCTCCCAGATTATAATCCGCATCCCGAAGCTTTCCGTAGCGCGGGGTCTGGGTCTGCTCCGTGATGTTGGTTACCTCGCCGGCCAGATAAAGTCCCAGTTCCGTGCCCAGCAGATATCCATCCCCATTGGCATCGGCCTGGGCTTCCCCCCGAAGGGCTCTCAGAAAGAGTTTTCTGAAGGTACCGTCATCACTCACCTCCTGGTCCGCATCCCCGGACGTCATGAACTGTCTGACCGGCTTGGTGGTGGCCCGGGTGATGGCCGCCGGCACCATCCCGGCCCGGGTCTGAAAAATGGTACCTGAAAAGCAACTGTCAAACACCGCGAAGACATGCTTGCTTTCCGCCAGACGCATGAAGCCGCCAAAATCCCGCATATGGATGGCTTTCAGCTTGAACTGGGGTGAGGTGGGGGGCGGCGCATCAATGGGGACCAGGAATCCCTCATCTTTCAGTGTGTGGCCGTGCCCCGCATACCACAGGAAGAGACGTGCATCCTTGTCGGCACCTTTGAGGGCAAAAAACTCCTTCAAGGCCTGCTGCATCCCGGCACTGTCCAGGTTCTTCCTGAAGGTCACGTCAAAGCCCCGCTCCTCCAGTTCCTTTGCCACCTCCCGGGCATCCGACACCGCCTTGCTCAGTTTCGGCCAGCCGGCCTGATAATCGTCGTTACCGATCACCAGGGCATAGCTCTTGTCATAGAGTTTGACATTCTCGGCCACCGGCGCATTGGGATCGTTTTCCGATCGGACCTTGACCGTAATGCCGCGGCCCTGCCCCCAGGAATCCGCAACACTCCCCATCAAAACAAACGCCACCAGAACCACCCACAAACAGAATCGTTTTTTGCGAGCCATTTTCTTCATCCCCTTTTGTTCAAGTTGCGTACCGATTAACCACAGAATACCCGGCGTGGGTTTATTAATCAAGATCAAAGGAAATGAATCCCATGACGGATGATGGACGGGTTTGTGCCGCCACCATAATCTCCGTCTTGACACCCGGGCCTCACTCTTCTAAACTGAATCCAACCAACTCTTTTAAAGAACCCTTCAATTTGAGAGGCCGCGGTCTCATTGAGGTAACCCATTGAAAAGCAAAAAAATCCTCCTGGGAGTCACCGGCGGCATCGCCGCTTACAAAGCCGCTGAACTGGTGCGGCTGCTGGTCAAAGAGAACCTGCAGGTGGAAGTGGCCATGACCGAGAGCGCCACCTGGTTCGTGACCCCGCTCACCTTTGAAACCCTGTCCGGAAACAGGGTCATCACCCGCATGTTCGGCCGGGAAGAGACCCCCATGGACCACATCCGCTGCGGCCAGGAGGCGGACCTCATCATTGTTGCGCCGGCAACCGCCAACATTATCGGCAAAATCGCCCACGGTATCGGTGATGATTTTCTGTCCACCTGCCTTTTGGCGGCCACCGCAAAAACCCTGATTTGCCCTGCCATGAACGACCGGATGTTCCAAAACCCGGCGGTTCAGGACAATCTGACACTGCTCAAAAAAAGGGGGTTTTTCATCATGCCCCCCGGCAGCGGCGAACTGGCCTGCGGCAGTGAGGGAACGGGACGGTTGCCGGAACCGGGCCATATTCTTGAAGAGGCCATGATCCTTTTGGGGGAAAAGGACCTTGCCGGGCTCAAAGTTCTGGTGACCGCCGGTCCCACCACCGAATTCATCGACCCCGTGAGATTTATTTCCAACCGGTCCTCCGGCAAGATGGGTTACGCCCTGGCCCGGGCGGCCGTCCAGCGGGGCGCGGAGGTGGTGCTGGTCAGCGGCCCCGCCCACTTGAAAGTTCCGGCCCATGTCACCTTCTGTCCCGTCAACACCGCTTTGGAGATGCGAAATGCGGTGTTTGAACATCAAAAGGGATGCCACATCATCATCAAGGCGGCAGCGGTTTCCGATTACCGACCCAAGGAAACGGCGGATCAAAAGGTCAAGAAGGGGGCCGATGACCTGACCCTCGAAATGGCCAAGAATCCTGACATCCTGGCCCTTTTGGGTGAAAACAAAAAACATGATCCCGTCATCCTGGTGGGATTTGCGGCGGAAACCGAAGACCTGCTTCAGAATGCCCGGAAGAAGATCCACAAAAAAAACCTGGACATGATTGTTGCAAACGATGTGTCCAGATCGGACGCGGGATTTCAGACGGACACCAATGCCGTAAAAATCATGTATGCGGATGGCCGCGTGGAGGATTCGCCGCTCATGAAAAAGACGGAAGTTGCGCATCTGATCCTGGACAGGGCCCTAAAATTTAAGGATGAACGCCCTTGAACCATCGAGAAGAACTAAAAGAGATCTTTTCTGAAGCCAGACGGCTGCTCCTGGCCTCAAAAGAGATGGGGCTTCCCTCACCCATGCTCAAAAAGGGCTCCCTCGATTTCATGGACGGACCGGTTGCGCCGAAACCTGGGAAACCGCGAACCGAGTCCAAGCCCCCGGAGGCACCGGTTGCCGTTCCAAATAAGCCCGATCCACCCGGTTTTGAATCCCTCAAGGCACTGAGGGCCCACATGGGCGACTGCCGGCGGTGCAGCCTCAATAAAGGACGAACAAACCTGGTGTTCGGGGAAGGCAACGAAAAGGCGCGGCTGGTTTTCGTGGGCGAGGGCCCGGGGTTTGACGAAGACAAGACCGGACGACCCTTCGTTGGAAAAGCAGGAGAACTCCTCACCCGGATCATTGAAAACGGCATGGGTATCAAAAGGGAAGCGGTTTATATCTGCAATGTGGTCAAATGCCGGCCCCCGGGCAACCGTGACCCCAATCCCCATGAAATCGCCAAATGTCTTCCTTTCCTAAAGGCCCAGTTGGAGATCATTTCACCGGAAGTGATCTGCACTTTGGGCCGGGTCTCGGGTCAGGCACTTCTGGGGAGTGGTTTCAGGATCACCCGGGACCGGGGCCATTGGCGCGCTTATGAAGGGGTCCCGCTGATGCCCACTTTTCACCCGGCCTATCTGCTGAGAAACCCAGGCGCCAAAAGGCCCGTCTGGGACGATGTCAAAAGCATCATGGGCAAACTGGGGATGGAGGTCAAATGAAATGAGAGACGCATCATCAAAGAACACCATCTTCCTTTTTGCCGCAGCGCTTACGCTGCTCTTAATCCTGCCTTGCACCACCGCAATTTCCAAGGATGGGGGATCCGCCTTTGTCATCGAACTGGAGGGCCCCATCAACCCGGCCACGGCCGATTTCGTTTCCCGGGGGCTTAAGGAAGCAACGGCCCGGGGCGCGGCGGTTGCGATTATCCGCCTGGATACCCCCGGTGGCTTGGGCTCATCCATGCGCACCATTGTCAAAGCCATTCTGAATTCACCCGTACCGGTGGTGGTTTACGTGGGTCCCAAGGGCGCGGGGGCCGCATCTGCCGGCGTGATGGTGACCGTTGCGGGGCACATTGCCGCAATGGCCACCGGCACCAATATCGGTGCCGCGCATCCTGTGGGTGCCGGCGGCAAGGATATTGATGGCGCCATGAGTGAAAAAGTGGTGAATGACATGGCCTCCTACGGCCGGGGCATTGCGGAACAGAAGGGGAAAAACGGTGAATGGGTGGAAAAGGCCATTCGCGAAAGCGTCTCCATCACCGCCGAGGAAGCCCAAAAAAATAATGTGGTGGATCTGGTGGTGGAGGACATGGATGATCTTCTAAAATCCCTGGACGGGCGCGGGGTCCGACTCCCATCGGGCGAGACCACTCTCAAAACCAAAGGGCTTCATGTCATCCATTTCAAACCGGGTCTGCGGGACAGAATCCTCAAAATCATCAGCGACCCCAATATCGCCTACATTCTGATGATGATCGGTCTGGCGGGTCTCTATTTTGAATTGTCCCATCCAGGTGCCATTTTCCCCGGTGTTATCGGCGCCATCAGCCTGGTTCTGGCGTTTTTCTCCTTTCAAACCCTTCCCGTCAACTATGCGGGCGTTGTTCTTATCTTTCTGGCCATCATCTTTTTCATTGCGGAAGTAAAGGTGACCAGCTATGGAATTCTGTCCATCGGTGGCCTTATCGCCCTGACCCTGGGCTCGCTCATGCTTTTTGAAAACATGCGGGTCTCCCTGAAGTTAATGATGCCGACCATCGTGCTGGTGGGCGGCTTTTTCGTGGTGGTGGCGGGCGTTGCGTTTCGTGCCTTAAGAAACAGGCCCACGGGCGGCTCTGAAGGTATTGTGGGAGAAAGCGGGGTGGTCAAGGAATTGATTGACCCCGAGGGGTTGGTCTTTGTCCACGGTGAATACTGGCGGGCTTTTTCAGAGGAGCCCATTTTGCCGGGGGAATCCGTGGAAGTCACCGGCATCAACGGTCTGCTGCTCAATGTGCGAAAAGTGCCGGACCAAGCGCCTTAACTTTTTTTCTGGGAGGTAAGTCATGTTCTATATTTTGGCGGCGGTGTTGATCGGTCTTTTTTTGGCGAGTGCCATACGGGTTTTGAGGGAATACGAACGGGGCGTGATTTTCAGACTCGGCCGACTGATCAAGACCAAGGGACCCGGTCTCATCATCCTGATCCCGGTCATCGATAAAATGGTGAAGGTGAGCCTGAGGCTCGTGGCAATGGATGTGCCGAGCCAGGATGTGATTACCCGGGACAATGTCTCAGTCAAAGTGAATGCCGTGGTTTATTTCAGGGTCATGAATCCCAACAACGCCACCGTTGAGGTGGAAAACTATCTTTTTGCCACATCCCAATTGGCACAAACGACCCTTCGAAGCGTCTGCGGTCAGGTGGAACTGGATGAGCTGCTTGCGGAAAGGGAAAAGATCAATACCCAGTTGCAGGCCATCCTGGACAAACACACGGACCCCTGGGGCATCAAGGTGGCGACGGTGGAAGTGAAGCACATCGATCTTCCCCAGGAAATGCAGCGGGCCATGGCCCGGCAGGCGGAGGCTGAGCGTGAGCGGCGGGCCAAGGTCATTGCCGCGGAAGGGGAATACCAGGCCGCCAACCGTTTGGCGGATGCCGCGGAGATCATTCATCAGCATCCCGAAGCCCTGCAGCTGAGATACCTTCAGACGCTGAGAGAAATATCCTCTGAAAGCAATTCCACCACCCTTTTTCCCATCCCCATTGATCTTTTGACGCCCTTTATCCGGAATGGAATGGAAAAATAGGGGCTTGTGTTGCATTTCTTAAGATGATTGTGCTAAAAGGGGTGCTCGCTTGAGACTGTGAAACCATTTCTGGAGAGAAAAATCAGGAGAACAACACCATGTCAGACGAAACAAAAGAAGAAACAAAAGCCGAAGGCGCGGAAGAAACCAAGCCGAAGGCACCCGAGTTCAAGAAGCCCTTGGTCAAAATGACGGTGGTTGAACTAAAAGAGGTGGCAAAGGAGATCCCCGACGCCGTGGGCGTGACCGCCATGGGAAAAGGGGAGTTGCTGTCGATCATCCGGAAGTACTACGGCCTGGAAGACCCCTCTTTAAAGAAGAAAGGGAAGAAGGACAAGGCGAGCATCAAAGAACTGAAGACCAAGATCGTTGAATTGAGGTCCAAGAAGGCGGAGGTTCTTGAAACCAAAGATGCCAAACAGATCAATATCCTGAGGCGGCGAATCAATCGCCTGAAAAAGCAGACCCGGAAAGCCGCCAGAAACTGATTCCTTTTCGGCATGAAGCAGACAGATGGGGTCTTTTGGCCCCCCTGCTTTTTTCGAGGTAAGCATTGCCCAAGACCGTGGCCATCGTACCCGCCGCCGGCACCGGCGTGCGAATGGGAGGTGACTGTGCCAAACAGTACCTGCACCTTCTTGACCGGCCCATACTGGCCATCACCCTGGATGTGCTCCAGAGCTGTCCCCTGCTGGACGCCATTGTTCTGGTGGTCCCCTCAGAAGATGTCTCCTACTGCCGGCGCGAAATCGTGGAAAAATATGCCATTGGCAAGGTCAGGGAGGTGGTTCCCGGAGGCGAGCTGAGGCAGGATTCCGTCCGAAAGGGGCTTTTGGCCACCAACGGAAAGTATGAGCTGGTTCTGATCCATGACGGGGTGCGGCCCATGATCACGCCGGAGCTGGTGAAAGAGGTCATCAAAGCGGCCATTCAATACCGTGCCGCCATTGCTGCCCTTCCCGCCAAGGAGACCGTCAAAAAGGTCAGCGAAACCCGTCATGTGACCGCCACCTTTGACCGAACAAAGGTATGGATGGTTCAAACGCCTCAGGCCTTCCATTATGAAGACATCCTGAAAGCCCACCGGGAAGCCGTGACAAACGGCATGCGTGAAGCCACCGACGATGCTTATCTGGTGGAGAAACTGGGTATTCCGGTGAGAGTGGTACCGGGAATCGAAAAAAACATCAAGGTGACCACACCCCACGATCTGGCACTGGCGGAATTTCTATTGAAACTGGAACTTTCCCACTGAAAAATCATGAACATCAGAATCGGTACCCGGGGCAGCAAACTGGCCCTCAAGCAAAGCGAATGGATCAAGGAACAACTGGAGATCCGCTATTCCGGCATTGGTGTGGATCTCATCAAAATCAAAACCACCGGCGATAAAATCCTGGACACGCCGCTGGCCAAAATCGGAGGAAAAGGGCTCTTTGTCAAAGAAATCGAAGAAGCGCTCCTTCTTAACCGGATCGATGTGGCGGTCCACAGCATGAAGGATGTGCCCGCGCAATTGCCCGATGCGCTTACGCTCTCCACCTTTCCGCCGCGGGAAGATCCCTCGGATGCCCTCATTTCCAAAGAGAATCGTCATCTGGACGATTTGCCCCTGGGCGCCCGCGTGGGAACGAGCAGCTTGAGAAGGGGGGCCCAACTGCTGAATCTTCGACCGGATCTTGAGCTCATACCCCTGCGGGGAAACGTGGATACGCGGCTAAAAAAGCTCAAATCAGGGGAGATGGCGGCCGTGATCCTGGCAACGGCGGGCCTTAACCGTCTGGGACTCTCCGGCGTCATCACCCATACCATTCCCTTTCACCAGGTGCTTCCGGCGGTGGGGCAAGGGGCCCTGGGCCTTGAAGTGAGGCGGAATGATCATGGAACGATCCGGATGCTCGATTTTCTGGACCACCCGGATACGCGCACGGCGGTGACCGCTGAACGGGCCTTTCTTAAGACCCTCGAGGGGGGCTGCCAGGTCCCCATTGCCGGTTTTGCCCGGGTCAGTGACGGCACCCTTTCCTTTGAAGGGCTGGTGGCGGAACTGGACGGATCCAGGATCTACCGGGAAACCGTGACCGGAAAGGGGGAGGATGCGGCAAAAATCGGAATTCAGGCCGCTGAAACGATTCTCTCCTCGGGCGCGGGAGATGTATTGAGAAGACTTTATGAATCGAATCATTGAGCCCGGACGAGGGATCCCATGGAAGGGAAAGATGTGAAAAGCGGCAATGTATATCTGATCGGAGCGGGACCCGGCGATCCGGGGCTGTTGACCCTCAAGGGAAAAGAGATCCTCCGAAAAGCGGATGTGATCATTTACGACTATCTGGCCAACAAAACCTTTCTCGAATATGCCAAACCGGAAGCGGAACGCATCTATGTGGGCAAGAAAGGGGGAGATCACACCATGGGTCAGGGGGACATCAACCGCCTGATCGTTGAGAAATCAAAGGCCGGCAAGAGCGTGGCCCGGCTTAAAGGCGGCGACCCGTTCATCTTCGGCCGGGGAGGCGAGGAAGCCCAGGAACTGGTTGCGGAGGGGGTTCCCTTTGAAGTGGTACCGGGGATCACCTCGGCCATCTCCGTCCCGGCCTACGCCGGCATTCCCCTCACCCACCGGGATTACACGGCCACCGTGGCTTTCGTGACGGGTCATGAAGACCCATCAAAAGAGGAGAGCAACATAAATTGGGAGAAACTGGCCACCGGCGCCGGCACCATTGTGTTCCTCATGGGGGTGGGCAATCTTCCCAAAATCGCCCATCATCTCATGGCGCACGGCCGGTCCCCGGATACTCCCGTGGCCGTGATTCGTCGCGGGACGGTGGCGGAGCAGAAGACCGTTTCAGGCGGCCTTAACACCATCGCCAGCCGGGTTGCGGAAGCAGGCCTAAAACCCCCCGCCATCATCGTGGTGGGGGACGTGGTGAAATTGCGGGATGAACTGAACTGGTTTGAAACCAAACCCCTTTTCGGCAAACGGATCGTGGTCACCCGGGCCCGTGCCCAGGCCAGCGGTTTCCTTCAAAAGCTCTCCGCCCTGGGCGCCGAATGCCTCCAGTTTCCCACCATTGAGATTGTTCCCCCGGATAGCTTCGACCCCCTGGATACGGCCGTCTCAAACCTTGATACCTACCAGTGGCTTCTCTTTACATCGGTAAACGGTGTTAAATACTTCCTTAAACGCCTTCATCATCTGGGCAAGGACGTGCGGGATTTAAAAGGGCTCAAGATCGGGGCCATCGGCCCCAAGACCGCCCAGGAGTGGGAACGCTTTGGTATTACGCCGGACCTGGTGCCCCATGAATACCGGGCCGAAGCGGTGGTGGAAGCCTTCAGGAAATGGAAGCCTGAAGGGGTTTCCATTCTCCTTCCGAGGGCCGCACAAGCAAGAGAAATTCTGCCCCATGAGTTGCGGAAGATGGGTGCGCGGGTGGACGTGGTGGACGCTTACAAGACCGTCACTCCCACCGGCGATACGTCCCACATCCGTGACTTGCTGGAGTCGGGGACCATCCATATGGTGACCTTCACCAGTAGCTCCACCGTGACCAATTTCACCAGCATGTTCGGTGCCGACAAGGCGCAGCTGATCAACCGATGGATGAAAACCGTCAAAGTGGCCTGTATCGGTCCCATCACCGGGGAGACCGCCAAAAAACAGGGATTTTCCGTGGACCTGATGCCCAAGGATTACACCATCGAGGCCCTGACGCGTGCCATCGTGGACTTCTTTTCGGCCCATTAAAGGCACCCCCTGCCCACTCATGCCTTAAAAAATCCCTATTCTCAGGATATTTTTCTTGACACCCTTCCCGTTTCAACCAATAATTCATTATTAGACCGCTTTTTTCTCCATATAAACCGTGAACCGTTCACCGTAGGTTTTCATATGGAGCACCCCATCAAATTTTGCCTTTTTGAGCTCCCCAAACCACTTCTTTTGGGGAGCGGGAATCGCGATCAATAAATCCTGAAACTCGTGGAATTCAAAAGTGTTTTTGAGCGCAACGATAGGCCTATCCCTCTGATATGACAGATTGATTTTGAAGTTTCCAAAAGGGGGATCATAGCAGATGTTGCTTCGAAAAAGATGGCACTGAGTGCTGGAGGCTCTACCCTTTACCTTGGAAGGAGGGCACTCATGAAACTGAATGTCACATTTGAAGCCAGAAAAGGCTATCTCTATGTTCAGGCAAAGGGCCAGTTTGATTATAAAAGGGCGCGAGATGTCTTTGACCGGGTGATCCAGGAGGCCCACTACCGGTTTGTGAATCGAATTTTGTGCGACATCACCCGGATTACAGGCTGGGATTTGGATCAAGCATCCTTCATGAACAGATTCAACATGGCCGTCCATGTTGCCAATGCCATGACTCCGGACCTGCGTCTGGCGCTTTTGCAGACACCGGAGCAACTGTCAGTAGACAACTTTGACGAAAACGTTATGGTTAACCGGGGCGCCATCGCTAAGGTAACATCCGAATCAAAGGAAGCCCTCAGATGGTTGGGTGTATGATGAAAGGAGGATATCATGACATACCCTGAAATCGGAGACATGGTCACAACGGATCAGGCCCTTCAGCTGTGCGAACATTTTAATCTGGAGTACCTGGTTATGCGCATTAAAAGCAACCCCAACCGATACAAGGAATGGAAATTCGACGGCTGTTCAGGTCTCCCCGATGAAGTCATGGGCCTCTTTACCGGCTGCGACTGGAAGGATATCACCTATAAATGCTGCCTACCCCATGATCTCTGTTACGGTTACGGAGAACCTGGAAACGACATTGAGCGACAGCGGGTGGATGTGAAATTCTACAGCGACCTGGTCACCAAGGCGGGCATGAAAGAATGGCAGGCATCGGCCTTTCTGGCAGGAGTCAGGATCGGCGGCGCGGAGGAGTTCGGGCTCTCCTTTTCATGGGGTTTTGCCCACAACGATTAGATGTCGTCAATCGGATATGCCTCTGACTGGAATTGCCTGAGGTGAATATAGACTTGATACCTTCAGGGGGAGACGTGAAGAATGAACCAAAGAACCCATGCCTGGATTGCTATACGAGCGCTCAAACTGCTGGAAGATGAAGACAAGGTGCCACGTCTGATAAGTATATTAAAACCTTATACGCAAACGGCCTCCATCGGGGCGTGGATACCAGACAAACGAGATGCGAAACTTGGGGGAGCAAAAACCCAAAATCATATTTTCAAAATTGGCGTTTACAATGGAGTGGCCAAGTCTCGCTTCATCGTCAAACGGGGGAAACTTACGAGCCGTTTAGGCCGTGTAAGACTGATATCGAGTTTGTTGGAAAAGTATACTGACATTTTGGACGATGAATGGTGGGGCAAAGCCTACAAGGCAGATCCAAGCCCTGGAAAACACCTTGCGAACCGAGCAATGGCACTGACCGTAAACAGCATCGATATGCTCATTTTGGGTGATCCAGCGGTACAAAGAATGGTCCCTGGAAGAGTTGCATTCATCAATAGTGTCCCTGAGAATATTCGTTGTCCTGCCGGGCAGGTGGCTGTTTTTTTCTTCATGCTGAGCCATTTCATTGCAGATTCCCTCATGCCCTGCCATTGTGACGAGAGGGATCTCTCCGACTATGATAACGGATTGCACATGGAATTGGAAAGACATTGGAGCAAAAAAATCGGCACGTTCTTCAAAGACAAAAATCTCACCCAGCCTCATCTAGACGTCAACGCCATTTTGAACGAGGCTACTACGGTCGATGAAAAATTCGGGATCACTTTCCAAAACCAAGTACCCAAACTTAATTCGGATGATGTGTGGGAGGAAATGGTTCTGCTGTGTCGGGCTTCATTCGCACTAGCCAGTGTTATTGCTCCGCCAAAAAAATGGCCATATAAGCCGAGGAAGCAAGAAATGGCTCCCTTTGAGACGCTATTTAAAAGTGACGAACAGGGGGAAACGTTGCTTTCAGAAATCGACCGGGTCATCATTCATGATGCGGTCTTAAACGTTGCCATTGTTTGGAAGTATCTTTGGGGAAAATTTCATAAAAATTAGCAGTCTTAGTGTCAAAGGGAATAATTCTGTCATAGAATCAGGGCTTCTAATGATTTCTATGGAGGTGTAATATGAAATATGCTCGTTTCTGTTTCTTTTTAATTCTTCTGACTTTCAGCATGTCTGGCGTGTCTCAGGCCGGGCATATCTATGGAACAATCAAAAGCGGGAGGTCGAACGTTTCCGGAGCGATCGTAGTCATAGAATGCGGAGGGAGAATTTTTCAAAGCAAGAGAACAGACCATTATGGTTCCTATTCGCTCAATGTACGGACTACCGGAGATTGTCAACTGAAGGTTATAATCAATAATACATCATCGTTACCTTTTAGAGCGTACTCATCCCAGAAACCCCTTCGTTATGATTTTGAATTATTGAACGACAGAAGAGGGCAACTCTACCTAAAGAGGAGATAGCCATGTCCAATGGTCAGAACAAAATGAAAGATAAATGGGATAAATGGGATATTGTTTTGAAGCCCGTTGGCGGATTGATAACAGCCATCGCGATTGCTGTATTAGGCATAATCGGATCGGGAGTCCTTGAAAAAAAGCAGAAAATTGATGCTCGCACCCGGCTGTACGTCGAATTGATGAGCAAAAGAGAGGCATCTGATACATTACTTAGAAAAGGGATGTTCGACCTTATCCTTGAACAGTTCCTTAAATCAGGCAAAGGTAGCGATGCTGAACTTGAAAACAAAGTCCTGGCCCTTGAACTCCTCACATTCAATTTTCACGAAGTTATCGACCTCGGTCCGCTCTTCAAGCAGGTTTACGATGATATAGAAGGATCCTCCTATCCGAATAAGGAGAAAGACAAGGAAAAAGAAAAATTGAGCCGTCGCCTTGAAAAACTGGCCCAGGAAGTGACTGGTAAACAAGTGGCTGCTTTAGAGGAGGCGGGTGAGAAAATCGATGGAATGATCAATATCCAAGAACTTGAGCGATCAGAAACCGGGGTTTTCCAGGCAATAAACCGAGAGTTGGCACCACTCACCAAGATAAAAGACTGCGCCTCAAACATTCAGAATATGACTTTTATCGTTGAGGTACTCGACGCTGACCCTGAAAAGAAAGAGCTCCATATCAGATTGCAGGTATTCCACCCTTGTGAAGGACAAGTCGTTGATTCACTGTTCTGGGTTGGATTCTATGATTTTCCTATGATCGACAACACCCGGCTACCAAATGAAGAGCGATGTGCGATCGTCTTAAATATTTTTGAAGTCGCAACGGCAGGGATTACACTTCTCTATTTCCCCGGGGAGCGCGCAAGCCTGAAAGACAAGCCCTATTATGACGAGCTGATTCATAGACTTTTGGAGGAGAATGGCCAATAAATATGATTCGGCCATAAGGCTTTTAACGTTCTTGGTCTGTGAATAATATGGGACCCAGTTGATTCGGAAAATCAAAGGAGGAACGATATGGTTTTGTTGGATACAAAAAAGAGTTTTGTATTGCTCATGTTCCTGTTAATGGTGATCCCTGCAAAAGCAAACTCAGAATCGTCTGAGCCTACTGTAAGGGAACTGGCAATTAGAGTATCGGATTCGAGCGGGAAACCGATTCATGGGGCCGTAGTTATGGTCAAAGTACCGAGTTTGGACATCAGGGAAATAAGGACTACCAACAATAATGGAGAAGCCATAATCAAGGGAATGAGTAGTGGGATGATCAAAATCCAGGTCGTCTCTGAGGGACGGCCGACTTTCGGAAAAACATATAATTTTGAAAACGAAATGAAGGTCATTGAGATAAAACTGCTAGAAAGAACCGTACAAGTGGAATAGAAAATGACCAAGACAGCAAGGGTAAAAGGAAAATAGATCAAGACTCCATCTCTTCATTGTGAAGCTAATCCTCATGTAGAATTGGAAAAATTCCGGGTACAATACATTTGTTTCTTGCTCTTGGTCGGATGAGTTTTCGACACGGGAAGCACATAAAGGAAAAAAATCTTAGACTTGGTCTTCAAAAATGGACCTATATCAACCATTTCGAGGCTGTAAGTGCTTTTATTTGCTCACCGAAGGGCTTGATATGATTCAAATTAGCATGGAAAAGATGTCCCATATGTCCTTGTCAGCTGTTTGAGCACTATCTATTCTGAACTACCTGGTTGAGAGCATTGAAAACAATCCCAGCCTATACAACGAATGGAAATCCGACGGCTGTTCAGGTCTCCCCGATGAAATCATGGGCCTCTTTTCCGGATGTGACTGGCGATACATCAAATATGAATGCTTCTTGTCCCATGATCTCTGTTACGGTTATAGAGAACCTGGAAACGAAATCAAAAGAGAGCGGGTGGATGTGAAATTCTATAGCGACCTGGTCACCAAGGCAGGCATGAAAGAATGGCAGGCATCGGCATTTCTGGCAGGGGTAAGGATCGGTGGCGCGGAAGAGTTCGGGCTCTCCTTTTCATGGGGTTTCGCCTATGGGGATTACAACGCTCAAAAAGGCCCCCGGCCGGCCAAAAGGCCTTAACAATTTCCTATTTCCTATGTGATTCCACTTGACACTCATGAAAGGTCAAATGTGACCCTCAACATATACGCACTTTTTCTATACAGAACCCGATCAATTTACAGGAGGTTTTCTGATGACGCATCCCCTCAAAATCTGCAGATAACGCTACCCCAATCCTTCTTTTATGAGCAGGGGAGCGAACATGTTGCGGGTGATATGGCAACACTTGACAAACTCGACCCATCTTTTTGTGCATGCCCCTTACGATAACACACTGTCGAAAAACTCAGTAGGAAATGCACTCGAAGAGGAGGAAATGCCACGATGTTACTAGTCATTGACGTCACTGGTCCAACGCGTGCCGAGGTAGGAGATAAGATCGAGTACAAGGTCCTCGAATTCACTGAGCAGTTGCCAAGTCAGAACGAGACTGCCCAAGTCAATTGGCAAATCGTCGCCAATAATGAAGTTGTCGAAGACCTGGAGCACCACGGACCAACGCTGAGCTTTACAATTCCGGCAGCATTTGCCGGGAAGTCATTGCGGGTGATGCCGTACATGAATTCACCATCCATTCGGGTTTCAGTGCTCACGCTAGTTGAGGAAGACGCAAGCACAGTTGTCACCATCAAAGGACCCGAGCCCGCACAGGTGGGGGGCGTGCCTTTCGCAACCTCTAATGCTGGAAACAAACACTGGCCGATTATAACAAATGATCATGGAGGCCGAGAGGTCGCCTACATGGACGTCAACAACAGAATTCACGGGCGAAGCGGGCGACGCTTCCTGGCAAGCCGATCCAGCGGACGGCGATACCATGTCGGTATCGATCTATGGGGTAACCCTGGGGACTTAATTGTTGCCTGTGAGCCTGGCGTCATCGTAAACAATTATCACTTCTATTCAGGAACTTACGCCCTCTTTCTACAAAGCGACAGCGGCATCGTCATCAACTTCGGAGAGGTCCGGGCAAATTCGCACCGAGAGTTCGGTTTGGATATCGGATCGAAAGTGGATGCAGGAGCCTCCATTGCAAGGGTTGGGCAAATGCGCAGTGGAAGTTCAATGTGCCATTTCGAAACCTATACAAAAGGTACAACGATTAACACACGATGGATGGTTGACAACCCAATGCCATCACAACTTCTCAATCCCACCAAGTACTTGCTAAAACTCGCTCAGCACGGGGTTTAGGAAAAGGGATAGGCGGATGACGATGCGGATGGGGACAAGGGGATGGCAACATCTCCAGGCTACCCTATCCGGAGGCAAGATCAAAAGAGGGGGGAGGTGATAGCACACAACACTATTGACTCGTTGATGTGAAAGCGCATCTAAGGACGAAAGGAGACGGAAACCATGAAAAGAGTACTCAGCACAGCAACAGCTTTTTTTGTGTTTGCCTTTCTTGTGGCCGGATGTGCGACTACCCTCGCACCTACCTATGATAAAGCCATATCAGATGGGTTGACTTCGGCGAACATCGCTCTAATGGAGCTTTTCGCAACTGCATCCGGTGGGACAGAGAAAAGCACATTCCCTGATAGGGAGGTGACATACAACAAGCTCATAGGCCGCCTGGACGCACTCGCCATTCAGGCCAGGGCGAGACCAGTCCCAAAAAGCATTGTCATCGAAAAGATAAACAAGGTTTTATCTTCACGAGGCGTTGAAACACTCGCTGATAATGAAGCGCCAAGCTCCGAGGTACTTGATAAAATATCGGCTACTCTAACCAAAATGAAGGAAACCGACAGTAAGCAGGGCATCACTGCTACCGAAGTAGCCGCATTCAAGGGTCAAGTCACTATTTGGCTGGACCAAGCGATCACGTATGAGAGTTTTCTTGAGCGCTAATAGCACTGGAGGTAGAAAATGGCTATTGATATCGCACAATTGATGAAAGACATGAAGGATGCCGCATCCATGATCCTTGAAAAGGATATCACTACGCTCCGTGGATTCTCTGAAAGGCAGTTGAAAGCGATTGCTCAACAGGCTGCGCTCGTTGAAGCTGGAATCCTCTCTGGCGAGATTACTGGTGAGACAAGAGATTTCTTCCTAGACAGTCTCGAAGATATGGTGTTGACTTTCGTCAAGACCCTGCGGGGCTTGGTGATGGTCACGATTGAGAAGACATGGAATGCGATCGTGGGGGTGCTCTGGAAGGCAATTGAGGCGACGACCGGCATAGCCCTGCCTTTGCCTGCATGATGCAGGTGATGAAAGACTACCATCAACCGCATCAAGTCGGACTTTCAAAAATCGTATGCGTTTGGTATGGGTGGTATGTGAGGTATGGGGTCATTTATGATTAGCGAATTGGCGATTGAGATCTCTTTACGAATGGAGTCAAGAGAAGACCCCATAATGACACCATACACATACATATCTATATTCAGCACCCGCCTGAAGATACTGATACATTGGACATCAGCAACAGAAATACGAGCTACTTGATTCAAGAATTGTCGATTGCTTTGAGGCATACAAACTGATCCGATATCGAATTGGATGATAGCCGGGGGCTGTCTCCCCAGGCCTCTATACCTAAGGCGGGCTACGCCCGCAACCCAAGATATTTAAATGACATAGAGCCACCGCTCTTGTAATTTGGATGTAAAAGCGAAATAGATTCCAAAGACGCA
>JANQDY010000243.1 GCA_028278625.1 Thermodesulfobacteriota bacterium | reverse complement strand
CGTCACATTGAGCCGCAAACTGGGCATCAAATATCTTACCCTTTACGCTTTTTCCGAAGAGAATTGGAAAAGATCCCCGCATGAAGTAAGCGCTCTCATGAAACTGCTCGGCAGTTTCCTTAAAAGCGAACTTAAGACAATGTTGGAAAACGGCATTCGTCTAAATACGATCGGTCGAACCCAAAAACTGCCTTCAGCCACGCGCGAGATCCTCATGGACACCATTTCAAAAACAGCCCATGAAAAGGATATGGTTTTGACCCTCGCCCTCAGTTACGGCGGAAGGCAGGAGATATTGGATGCGGTTAAACGCCTGGCCCAAAAGGTCAAAAACGGGCAACTGGAGCCGGACGACATCACTGAAAGCGACCTTTCAGGGAGCCTTTACACAAAAGGGATGCCTGACCCCGACCTTCTCATCCGGACCAGCGGCGAAAGCCGAATCAGCAATTTTCTCCTCTGGCAGATTTCCTACAGTGAAATCTACATCACCCAAACTCTTTGGCCTGACTTTGGGGAACCGGAGTTTTTGGAGGCAATTTCGGATTACCAGAAAAGAGACAGGAGATTTGGCGCTGTCGCATCAACATGACCGGAATTTTAGGGACTATTTGTCAAAATGCATTTAAAACGATGGCTGACCGGCATCATTTTTGTGCCGATCCTCGTGTACATGATCGGTTTCGGCCCTAGATGGCTTTTTTACCTTCTTTTGTGCTCCGCCTCCCTTGTGGGACTATGGGAATACTTCAAAATTGCCGCTCCCATGGTTTCACCGGTCATCAAATGGGTCCTAAGCGCGCTGGTTTCGGCTCTTTTCCTCACCGTTTATATGCGGCAAGTAATGCTGATACCCTGCATTATGGTGCTCTGGGCTTTTTTCCCCATGGCATGGGAAGTCTTTACGTTCTCCGGCGAAAACCATCAGAAAAGAGCCACTTCGGGCACCGCGGTGTTGGGGCCCGTTTATACGGCGCTGCCGCTGGTGATGCTGGTATTGATAGACATGCTTCCTCAGGGACATCTGTGGATCTTCTTCCTTCTCACCATCGTATTCGCCGGCGATACGGGCGCATTCTATTTCGGCAGGGCCCTGGGTCGGCGTAAACTTCACCCGCGCCTAAGTCCCGGGAAGACCTGGGAGGGGGCCCTGGGAGGGCTTTTGTGCAGCATTTTGGCAGCCATGCTCTATCTCAAATTCATACGCCTGCACCCGTTGAGTCTCGCTCTCTTTTTGCTGGTTGCAGCCATGGGAGCCGCCGCACAGATCGGAGACCTGGCCGAATCCGTATTAAAACGAAACCATGGCGTGAAAGATTCGGGAAGCATTCTGCCGGGCCATGGGGGCATCCTGGACCGTATTGACGGACTTTTGTTTGCCATACCGGTTCTTTTCCTCTATCTTAATATACGGATGGTATGATTTGAAAATTTTGTATATCAGCAAATGTCGGTCAGCCAAATTGAAACAGCATCTGAACAGGTCATGAAATGAAAAAACTAGCCATACTGGGCTCCACCGGCTCCATAGGCGTCAATGCCCTCAATGTCGTTGCCGCGCATTCAGGAGAGTATCGCGTTACAGCCCTTTCAGGTGGCAGGAACATAGACCTTTTGGCCAGGCAGATAGAGGATTTCAAACCGAAAGCCGTTGCCGTTTTGAATGAATCCATTGCCACGGACCTCAAAAAACGCCTGACGGGCCGCGATCTTCCTCAGGTCTTCCACGGAACGAACGGTTTTGTGCATCTGGCCACCATGAATGAAGTGGATACCGTGGTTTCCGCCATTACCGGCGCAGCAGGACTCATACCCACCTATGAAGGGATCAGGGCGGGCAAGGAGATCGCCCTTGCCAACAAGGAAACCATGGTCATGGCAGGCCCCCTGGTTCTTGAGGAAGCCAAAAACCAGGGCGTTATCATCCGCCCCATCGACAGTGAACACAGCGCAATCCTCCAATCCCTACAGGGGCATTCCAGAGTGGACGTTAAACGCATCATTCTGACTGCGTCCGGAGGGCCTTTCAGGAAACTGTCCCTCAAAGAAATGGCGAAAGTCACCGCAGCCCAGGCCCTGAAACACCCCAATTGGGAAATGGGGCCCAAAATTACCATTGATTCGGCCACCATGATGAACAAGGGACTTGAGGTGATTGAAGCAAAATGGCTGTTCGACCTGACCATGGATCAGATTGACGTTCTCATACATCCCCAGAGTATCGTGCACTCCATGGTGGAATACAAAGACGGCTCCATCATCAGCCAGATGGGCATTCCCCACATGATGATTCCCATTGCCTACGCCCTGGCCTATCCCCGGCACATCGAGACAGGATTGCCAGCCCTTGAGTTGGAAAAGACAGGCCCTTTGAGTTTCGAAAAGCCGGATCTTGAGCGATTCCAATGTCTGGCACTGGCCCTGCGGGCCGCATCAGCCGGCGGAAGCATGCCCACGGTATTAAATGGTGCCAACGAAATCGCCGTAGATGCATTTTTAAACAATAAAATCGGATTCTTAGACATACCAAAACTCATTAAAAAGACCATGGACGCCCATGAAACTCGCGCCATCGACCGAATCGATTCCGTCATGGACGCCGACAGGTGGGCCCGTGAAAAAGCACTTGCATATTTAACGGACCTTGGGTAGCGGACAGACTCATGCACTATTTTGTTTACTATGTTCTCCCTTTTCTGGTTGTTCTGGGAGTACTCATCTTCTTTCATGAACTGGGCCATTTTCTGGTTGCCAAATATTTCGGCATATCGGTCCTGAAGTTTTCCCTCGGTTTCGGACCCAAGGTTTTTGGGAAGAAGATCGGTGAAACCGAATATCTCATTTCCGCCATTCCCTTGGGCGGCTATGTGAAAATGCTCGGCGAAAACGATGATGAGGAAGGCAATCCCATTTCCCCTCTAGATGCCCAAAGGTCCTTCAGTCACAAACCGGCCATTCAGAGAATCGCCGTGGTGGGTGCCGGTCCCTTGTTCAATCTTCTCCTGGCCCTGGTCATCTTCTGTGCTTCCTTTGCTTTTTCCGGCATGCAGGTCCTGACCACCGAAATCGGACAGGTCCGTGAAGGATCTCCCGCTGACAAGGCAGGACTCATGAAAGGAGACCTGATCGTCGGAGTGAACGGTCTGGAAACGGAAGCCTGGCCACAACTGAAGGAGTTTGTTAAGACCAATCGGGGTGAACCCATAGAAGTGACACTTTTAAGAGATGGCGAAACTCTCACCGTTACCGTCATTCCCGAAATGAGCACCGTTAAAAACATTTTTGGGGAAGAAATCAAAACACCGCTTTTGGGGGTTGTCTCTGCCGGGACGTTCAAAGAAGTCAGACTGGGATTTCCTGGGGCAATGAAAGAGGGATTCCTGAAGACCTGGGAAATCATAAAACTGACCTGCTTGACGGTCGTGAAACTCTTTCAGGGAATCGTTTCCATCAAGACACTCGGCGGCCCGATTTTGATCGGCCAGATGACGGGACAACTGGCCGAAGAAAGCTGGGCGTACCTGATCCCTTTTACGGCGGTTATCAGCATTAATCTCGGCATTCTGAACCTTTTGCCCGTTCCCATTCTGGACGGCGGTTTCATTGTCTTTTTGCTGATTGAATTGATCATCGGACGTCCTCTGAACGTCAAAAAAAGGGAATTCGCGCAGAAACTTGGCATTGGTCTGCTTGTGCTGCTCATGATTGTTGTCATTTACAATGACATCGCAAGAATCTTCCAGCAATCGATTCCCAATTGATTCATGATCCTCGCACTGAATACATCCACGCGGCAGCCCGGCATCGCATTGTTGCGTATGGACCGTACGGTTGCCGCGGAACACCTCATGTTCGAAGGAAAAGGACACTTTGGGAGCCTCATGCCCGCCGTTGACATGTTGATCACCGGCGCCGGCCTCACCCACAAAGACATAAAGTGTGTTGCCGTGGCCACCGGGCCCGGCAGTTTTACCGGCCTTCGGGTCGGTCTTTCCCTGGCAAAAGGGGTCTGTCAGGCCCTTCAAATTCCGATTATCGGCATATCGAGCCTCAAAGCCCTGGCGTTTCAGGTCCCTTTCTCACCCTATTCCATCGCTCCCATCCTCTCTTCAAGACGGGGCGAGGTTTTTATGGCCCTTTTTCGCTGGAACACGGAAGGCGAACTCGAAAGAGAGGCGCCGGACAGTTGCGTCCCGCTGGACCAATTGCTCGGGGCTTTCACGAAAACAACCGTTTTTATCGGAAACGACTTCATGCATCATGGCACCTGGCTGAGAGAACGCCTTTTGAACCACACCCGCACCGCACCACCCCAGTGCTGGCAGATAAGGGCCTCTTCCATCGGCGCTCTCGCCGCCCACCGATTTCATGCGGGTGATTCGGACAGCGTTGGCACCCTGATTCCCCGTTATCTGCGCCCTCCCGATATCCGCAAACAATCCGGGCTAATGATCCGAAAATAATCCCTAATGTTCAATTTTGTTCGAGATCAAGGAAGGCAGAAATTTTAACCACAGGAATATATTGGATATTTCGAGGATTAAAATTTGAGCCTGACGTAGAGATCGGGCAAAAGGGGGCGGTTTGAAACTCGCTCAGATGATTATCTATTGCAGACAAGGAGACGAAAACCTGTTTCAAACAAAACATCCATTTTTTGATAATTGACTTTTGTTATGATTCCTTTCCCAAAAGTCTTGTGATTAATAACATCGTTATCACTGTAGTTCTCAGACATATTATATGTCTTTGCCTTCTTTTTCTGATTCTGCTCCAAGAGGGTGGCATATTCTTGGGCTTGACGATTTTTCTCGGCAACCTTGGCGGCCTCTTCCCTTTTCTTTTTTGTCGCCAACCGTTTCCTTTCAGGATAGTATCGGTGTTCACTTCTGCAGGTTTTGCACTTAACTTTGGAAACAATTCCATCCCTGTTGTGAGAAATAACAATATGCCTTACCTCAAAATTACACTTTGTGCATCGTATCACCATCGCTTTGCCAACAGGTGTCTTGTCTATGTCTTCCATGGATATGCCGCCTTTCCTATCGAAACAAAAAAAGCAGCGCATCTTAGTGTGATGGCTGCCCTTTTTGATTTCAGAACAACAGGTTAATTAAACAACCGTAACATTTATTGCAGCAGGACCTTTTTTCCCTTGCTCAATGTCAAAGATAACTTGTTCGCCCTCACTGAGTGATTTGAATCCGGCTGCATTGATTGACGAATGATGGACGAATACATCTGGACCATCTTCTTGTTCAATGAAACCAAATCCTTTACTGTCATTAAACCACTTTACGATACCATTTGCCATAGTGACACCCTCCTTTCAAAAAAATCTCATGATTTCAAACTTCAGGTTGCCACTTCTAGAAAATGGATGTTTCCTTCTGTAGGAAATCGCATCACCAATAAAGACATTCGTTTATTGGATATCAGTAAGTATAGGCTTCTTCTATAAAAAAGCAAGCTTTATTTAATCAAACCCATTTTCCGGCAAAGGACATTTAGGCCCTATTTCAAGGTTTTCCGTCATAAAAAACAAGAAAGTTGTTCATTCCTTCCGAGGTATTGAGGTATTAAGGAAAGAGGCGATGGGCTAGGGCAATTCCCATCGCCTATCGTCCATTGCCCTTGCCTTTCACTTTTAGAGTTGAATTTCAATCTTAGGATACCAGACCTGGATTGCGGGCGTAGCCCCCATTTGAGCAGATTTACCGGGCTCCCAAAACGGTATCCGGATAGAACAAATTTATCGTGGCTTTTCAAAGGTCTCATATTGACAACCCTATTTCAAAAAAATATAACTCAAGCGGCGTGACACCTTTCACTTTCACAAGGTCCATTACCCATGAAAAAGGAAAACCGCATCAACAATGAACTGCCCGTGGCAAGAGAGGGATTCCCTTTCATAATCATCGGCATCGGAATCATCGTCCTGTTTGCCATACTCGGCTGGGCAATCCTCGTCATTCTTTCAGGCCTCCTGACGCTATTCGTCATTTACTTTTTCAGAGACCCGGAACGGCACCCCAATAACGAAAAGAACGCCGTCATGACCCCTGCGGACGGACGTATTCTGGAAATCAGGCGGGTGGAAGGAGAAGAGAACCCACTGGGCCGCCCGTGCATCAAAGTTTCCATTTTCATGAATGTTTTCAACGTTCATGTGAACCGCATACCCGTCGGGGGGACCATTCGGCGCATTTCCTACAACCCTGGGAAATTCCTGTCGGCGGATCTGGACAAGGCCTCCGCACAGAACGAAAACAACCGCATCATACTGGAAACTGAAGCGTCAAAGGAAATACTGATCATTCAGATTGCCGGTTTGATAGCGAGACGGATCGCCTGTTGGATTGATGAAGGAGATGTTGTTACCACCGGTCAGAGATTCGGCCTCATCCGATTCGGTTCCAGACTTGAGGTTTTCCTGCCGCCGGACAGCAAAATGGTTGCCCGGGTGCAACAAAAAGTCAAAGCCGGCGAGACGGTTATCGCATATCTCGGATGAAATGAAGATTACCGGTGGTCAAATAAAAGGGAGAACCGTTGCGGCACCCAAGGGTCTCAATATTCGTCCCAGCGGCAATAAAGTCCGGGAGGCCGTTTTTAATATCATCGGCCAGGACCTTTCCGATTCATGGGTATTGGACCTTTTTGCGGGCACCGGACTCCTGGGATTGGAGGCCTTGAGCCGTGGCGCGGCCCATGCAGTCTTTGTGGATCATGCAAAACAGTCGCTGGAACTGGTGGAGAAGAATCTGAGGCTGTGCGGATACGAACATAAGGGGTCCATATGCAAATGGGACCTGTCAAAAGGTCTTCCGAAAAACCGCCCTTTCCTTGAATCGATTTTCGACATCGTCTTTCTGGATCCGCCTTACAAAAGTCATCTGGCAGGAAGTGTAATGGAAGCATTGTCCGTTTCAGGACGGCTGGCCCCCGGAGCCCTCCTCGTCTTGGAAACCGGAAGAAACGCAAATATCGTAATGTTATCGCTTGAATTGCTTGAAACACGAATTTACGGAGATACCAAACTCAGCATTTTTGGAGAAAAGGACCTTTCATGAAAAAAACAATCGCTGTTTACCCCGGCTTTTTTGACCCGATCACCAATGGACACTTGAGCATCGTCTCAAGGGCACTTGAAATCTTTGACAATTTGATTATTGCCATTTTGAACAACCCCAAAAAAGTGCCTCTTTTTTCCATTGAAGAAAGAATTGAAATGATTGAAAATGCCGTCGATCAGGATTCAAGGATCGAGGTAGATACCTTTGACGGGCTTCTGGTCGATTACGCGGTCCAAAAAAACGCCAATGTGGTCCTTCGGGGATTGCGGGCCCTTTCGGACTTTGAATATGAATTTCAGATGGCCCTCATGAATCGAAAGCTCAACCGCGACGTTCAATCCATTTTTCTCATGACCGACTATAAGTGGTTTTATATCAGTTCAACCATCATCAAGGAAGCGGCCAGTTTTGGTGGCGATGTGAGCGGTCTGGTACCTGAAATCGTCAATCGCAACTTGAAAGAAAAGTTCAAAAAGAGAAATAATACTTGACACTCTTTTCGGCATAAGCCATATTCATTGTTCATAAAATTGGCTCTGAGCTATTACCATATTCTGGCTTGGAAATCGAAAACCCAACAGGAAAGGTCTTTTCATCCTTCAAAAGGCCGAATCAGGAGGTTCAACGGTGGCCCTCACCAAAGAAAGAATTATTGACAGCATTTATCATCAGGTCGGACTCAGCAAAAGCCAATCCCGAGCAGCAGCTGAAGGACTCCTTGAAATCATCAAGGAAACACTTGAAAACGGAGAAGATCTTTTAATCAGCGGGTTTGGAAAGTTTCTCGTGAAGGAGAAAGCCTCCAGACGAGGCAGAAACCCACAAACCACGGAAGACCTGCAATTGAGGGCGAGAAGGGTTGTGGTATTCAAAACATCAGGGGTTTTAAGGGACAAGATAAACGCCAATTAGCGGGACACTGATTCGGTTGAGGATGTGGGCAAGAGCGCCTTTATCCCAACATTTCCAATACCTGACGCAATTCTCGTTTTGCTTCTTCAATAATTGTTTCTGAAGGGGCGGTCTTTTCAGGTTTATCCCCTTTGAAACGAAGTCTGGCCCCTTCAATGGTCATCTTCTCTTCATAGAGCAGCCGCTTGATCTCCAGCAACGTCTCCAGGTCCCGTCTCTGGTAGGTCCTTTGGTTGGAATCAGCCCTCTGCGGTCTGATCTGGGAGAATTCACTTTCCCAGTATCTCAGAACATAAGGTTCAACCCCTACGATGCGACTCGCCTCCCCAATACGGAAATACTTTCTGTCTTCAGGAATCTGGACCATTCTTATCAGCCCTCCCTCAGTTTGCCTCCCGTCTTCTGCCCAATCCTTTTCACAATTGCCTCATATCGGCGATTCACCACATCCCCATCAAGGGTACTTTCATGGGATCTGAAAGTAATTTTAAAGGACATGGCCTTTTTTGATTGATCGATCCGTTCCCCCTCATAGAGGTCAAATACGTCTACGGACTCTAGAAGATCGCCCCCTTTTTCCTTTATGATACCCATGATGGTACTGCATTCCACACCTTTATCCAATACCACGGAAAGATCCCGGTGAACCGAGGGAAACTTCCCGTAGGGAGCAAATGTCCTTTTTTCGGGCAGCGCATTCAAAAGGGCCCTCACATCGATTTCAAAAAGGCAGACATGGTCCCTTTTGAGTTCGTAGGCTTCCATCAATGGTTCCGAGGCGTAACCGACCCGTCCGATACGTATGTCATCACAATAAATCCCGGAGGAGATATCCGGTTCGTATCCCGGAAGGTCTTTATGGCGAATGAACCGGAAATCCCTGACACCCAAATTCTTCAAAAGTGCCGTCAATGTGCCCGTAGCGTCATAAAAATCAACGGGCCTTTCCTCGTTGTACCAGGATTTTTGATGGCGCACGCCCACCATAATACCGGCCAAATTGATTCTTTCCAATGGCTGTAAATCGTCTTCTCTGTTAAAAAAGACTTTTCCCCATTCAAAGAGTTTAAGGTCTGCTATTTCATGGAGAATATTGTACTTGGCCGTCTCCATGAGCCCGGGGATCAAAGAGGTTCTCAAGACGGACTGATCCACGGTCAGGGGGTTCATGATGTGGGTGAAATCCTTAAGGGGGCTCGGTGCCTCTCCTGTCAGCAGGGCATCCACGGAATCGGGTGAAACAAAGCTGTAGGTGATTATTTCTGAAAATCCGAAACCGGTCATCAGGGTCCGGACTTTGTCCCGCAGCAAAAGGTCGGGAGATTCAGACACTTCCGAGGGCGCGATCCTGGGTGAAATGACGGGGATATTATCAAACCCGTGGAGCCTTGCAACTTCTTCCGCCAGGTCCACTTCCCGCTTGATATCGACCCTGAAGGTTGGGGGTATCACCGAGAAGGCATTGTCGAGATCCCCTTCCTCTGTCTCCATTTCAAGGGCGTCAAAATAGTCTTTCATGGCACTTCCGGGTATGGAAGTCCCCAGTAAGGCGTTGGCCTTTTCCGGCCGGAAAGAAATAGGTGAAGCCGTAAAGGGTTCGGGATAATTGTCCACAACGCCTTTGGCGGTTATGCCGCCCGCCAGCTGATTGATGAGATGGACGGCCCGTTTAAGAGCGGTTGTGACACCGCCAATGTCAGCCCCTCTTTCAAATCGATAGGAGGCCTCCGTGGAAAGCCCCAGCATTTTGGAGCCTCGTCGAATGGTGACGGGATCAAAAAAGGCGCTTTCCACCAGGATATTCCGGGTGGTCTCACAGATTTCGGAATTCAATCCGCCCATAATGCCCGCCAGGGCGACCGGTTTACGGCCGTCACAGATGAGCAGGTTTTCCGGGACAAGGGCACGCTCCACCCCGTCCAGTGTCGTAAACGTCTCACCTTCGTTTGCGCGCCGAACCTCAATTCGGTTTTCACTCAATCTGTCATAGTCAAAGGCATGTAGCGGCTGTCCCACTTCAAGCATCACGTAGTTGCTCACATCCACCAGATTGCTGATACTCCGGACCCCTGATTGAAAGAGACGGTAACGCATCCAGAAAGGGGTGGGCCGAAATGAGACATCCTGAACAACCGCCGCCGCATAACGGGGGCACCCTTGGGGATCAAAAATCTTGACATCCGTCAATCCCTCCACATGAGGCCCTTTTTCATCTACAGGGTAGTCTAAAGGCTTGAGGGATTTTCCGGTGTTGGCGGCGATTTCCCTGGCAATACCCAGAACATTGGTGCAGTCCGGCCTGTTGGGTGTAATACTCACGTCAAAGACCCAGTCGGGAAAGTGAAGCAGGGAGGAGATCGGTGTTCCGGGGCTTGCGGCATCCGGAAGCACCATGATGCCGGTATGATCATCCGTCAGTCCCAGTTCATCTTCCGCCATGAGCATCCCTTTTGAAATCTCGCCTCGAATGCGGCTTTCTTTCATTTTTCTGCCGTCCGGAAGCGTTGTGCCGGGAAAAATCAGTGGCGCCAAGACCCCTTCCGCGGCATTGGGTGCCCCGCAAACCACCTGCACGGTATCAGCACCCGTATCAACCTGACAAAGGGACAACCGATCGGCGTTGGGATGAGGACGGACTTCCAAAATCCTTGACGCCGGGATATGATGAAGATTCTCCCCCACCACTTCGACACCTTCCACTTCCAGCCCCGCCATGGTCAGGACATGGCTGAGCTCATCAGGAGAAAGGTCAATATCAACGTATTCTTTCAGCCAGTTTAAACTTACCTTCATGGATTATACTCTATCAGCCGTTATGCTGGATGTTGATGTAAAGCACGGTCAAACGCTTCAGAATTGACTTAAAAACCGCATATCATTTTTGAAGAAAAGCTGAATGTCATCGATCCCATACCTCAGCATGGCGATTCTCTCCATCCCTATGCCGAAGGCAAAACCGCTGTACGCCTCAGGATCATAATCGACAAAACCGTACACTTCCGGATCGACCATGCCGGAACCCAGTATTTCCAGCCATCCCGTCTGGGAACAGGTCCGACACCCTTCTCCGCCGCAGATGACACAACGAATATCCACCTCCGCACTTGGCTCGGTAAAAGGGAAAAAACTGGGTCTAAAGCGGAGAGAGGTGTCGCTTCCGAACATTTGATGCACAAAACTGGTGAGCGTTCCCTTTAATTCACCAAAGGAAATATTCCTGTCCACCAGAAGCCCTTCCACCTGGTGGAACATGGGGGTATGGGAAACATCCGAATCACGTCGGTAGACTTTCCCCGGGGCAATAACGCTGACCGGCGGCTTTCGGGTTTCCATGACACGCACCTGAACGGGGGAGGTGTGGGTTCTCAAAACCACGTTTTCGGATATGTAGAAGGTGTCCTGCATATCCCTGGCCGGATGGTCCCTGGGCAGGTTCAGGGCTTCGAAATTATAGTAGTCCAACTCCACATTGGGACCTTTGACCACCTGGAAACCCATCCGCGAAAAAATGAGGCATACCTCTTTTATGACCGAAGTGATGGGATGGAGGTGGCCGTAAAGGGGTTCCCTGCCCGGCAGGGTCACGTCAACCGACGGGGTGTCCTCGCCCTTTCCGGTTTCAAGGGATGCCTTGGTCTCCTCGAACCGGCGGGAAAGGTCTGTTTTGATCCGATTGGCCAGTTTGCCGGCTTGGGGTCGTTCTTCGCGGCTGAGGGTTCCCAGGCTTTTCATGATGGTGGTCAGCGCCCCCTTCTTACCCAGGTATTTTATCCTGAAGGGTTCCAAATCAGACAGGCCACCAATGGCATTCAGTTCATTTTCCGCCCGTTTTTTCAGCTCCAGAAGCTTTTCTTTCATGGGATTGGTCACCGACACTCGCTTTAGGAAGCCACGGCCGCCAGGCGGGCGAATCCCGCCGGATCATTGACCGCCATATCGGCAAGTATTTTTCGATCAAGAACAATACCGGCATCTTTAAGGGCACTCATCAATCGACTGTAGGAAAGTCCGTGAGCCCTGGCAGCCGCATTGATCCTGACAATCCAGAGCCTTCGAAAATCACGTTTGCGGACCCTGCGGTCACGGTATTCATACATTCCGGCCCGAAGCACGGCCGTTTCGGCCGTCCTGTACTGCTTGCTGTGGCCGCCACGGTACCCCTTCGCCGCCTTCAATACTTTCTTTCTTCTTCTTCTGGCTTTAAAGCCTCTTTTTACCCTTGGCATAAAAAAAACCTCTCACTCACTTGCAATTAAGATTCGGGCAGTCACTACCCATAGGGAATCATTCGTTTAACACCTCTCAGATTTGCCGAGTCCAGGATGCTGGACTTTCGAAGATTCCGCTTTCTTTTTGTCGTTTTCTTGGTCAGGATATGGCTTGAAAAAGCCTTGTTTCTCACGATCTTTCCGGAGCCGCTGGTTTTAAAACGTTTGGCAGCTCCGCGGTTGGTTTTCATTTTTGGCATTACTGTCCTCCACTGCTGGTTTAGATAAGGCCCACAAGAAAAAACAGCCATCCTCCACATCTTTATTCTGGGAAATGAAGCAATAAAGATAATAACGGTGACTGCAAACCGACTGAAGGGTCTTATTGATTCATCTGTTTCGGAACGATGACCATGGTCATTCGATTCCGGGCCTCCCTGGAAGGCGGCTGGTCCACGGTTCCGACCTCTGAGACTTCATCAGCGACCCGATTAAGAAGATCCTCACCGGCTTGCATAAACGCCATTTCCCGCCCGCGGAAAAAGACGCTCACTTTCACTCGGTGTTTCTTATCAAGAAAGTTTTTGAGGTTCTTCATCTTGAACCCAAGGTCGTGATCCTGTGTGTTGGGGCGAAGCTTGATCTCCTTCATTTGGCCGCCACGAGATTTTTTGCGTGCTTCCTGGACCTTCTTGCTCGCCTCATAACGGAATTTGCCGTAGTCCATGACCCGGCAAACCGGCGGATCTGAGTTGGGAGCAACCTCGACCAGATCCAATCCTTCATCCCTGGCCTCGTTCAGGGCCTCCTCAATGGTGACAATTCCCAGTTGCTCTCCTTCGGAGGAGATCAGTCTCACTTTTCTGGAACGGATCTTCTCGTTGACCCTCACGTCGTCAGATTTCTTTCTTATTGCCATTACCTCCTCTGTTTACATTCTTCGGTAATCAGGTCAATGAATTCATTCGTACTCATCAAAGAAAGATTTTGACCATTCCTTTTCCTAGGGGTGATACCCTGATTATCGCATTCTTTATCCCCAATAATCAACATATAAGGTATCTTTTTTACCTGGGCTTCCCTCACTTTGAGACCCAGTTTTTCATTTCTGAAGTCGGTACCGGTCCGAATGCCCGCCGCCTGAAGTTCTCCCAACACCTTTTCACCAAAGGGGATATTACGGTCCGTCACCGTCAGAACAGTGGCCTGCACAGGGGCCAGCCATGTGGGAAACGCGCCGGCGTAATGCTCAATCAAAACACCGATAAATCGTTCCAGGGCTCCCAGTATCACCCGGTGAATCATCACGGGGCGGTGTTTTGCGCCATCTTTACCCACAAAAGTGAGGTCGAACTTCTCAGGAAGGGTAAAGTCGCACTGAATGGTGGCACACTGCCATTTTCGACCGAGGGCATCTTCAAGCTTGACGTCAATTTTGGGGCCATAGAAAGCGCCATCGCCTTCATTGATTTCATAGGCCAATTGAAGCTCATCCATGGCTTTCTGAAGTGCTTTGGTGGCCAGATCCCAGTCCTCATCGGAACCGATGGATTTTTCCGGCCGCGTACTGATCTCCAGTTCATAGTCGAAGTGAAAGATACCCATCACTTCCTTTACGAATTCAAGAACACCCTTGATTTCGTCATTGAGCTGTTCGGGCGTACAAAGGATGTGAGCGTCATCCTGGGTAAATTCCCGAACCCGGAAAAGGCCGTGCAAAACCCCTGACCGTTCATGTCTGTGGACGGTTCCCAATTCGAAATAGCGCACGGGCAGATCACGGTAACTTCTAATCTTGGAGCCGTAAATCAACATGTGGGCCAGACAGTTCATGGGTTTCATGCCGTAGGACTGGCCGTCGATCTCCGTAAAATACATGTTTTCCCGGTAGTTGTCGAAATGACCGGATTTCTTCCACAATTCGGTCTTCAAAACTTCGGGGCCTCTTGCCAGTTGGTAGCCACGCTTGAGATGCTCCGAAATCTCGAATTCCTCCAGAAGATGCCGCAGCATGGCACCGTTGGGATGCCAGACCACCATTCCGGCGCCCACTTCTTCATAAGTGCTGAAAAGTTCCAGCTGGGCCCCCAGCCTGACATGGTTCCTTTTTCGCGCCTCTTCCAGCATATGAAGATGCTTCTTTAACTGCTTCTGGTCGGAAAACCCCACTCCGTATATGCGGCTCAACATGGGCCTGCGTTCGTCGCCCCGCCAGTAGGCACCGGCCACTTTGATCAAATGAAACGCCTTGATCATACCGGTGGAAGGGATGTGCGGCCCGCGACACAAGTCCGTGAAACTCCCTTGGGTGTACAGGGAAACCGTCTCCGCATCAAGGTCTTCGATGAGTTCTACCTTGTAATCCTCTCCCTGGGCCTTGAAAAAGGCCAGAGCTTCGGAAACGGTCATTTCTTTTCTTACAAAGGGAATATCCGACTGGATGATCTCATTCATCTTTTCTTCCACCAAGGGAAGATCATCCTCTCTGAAAGGGCGTTCGTAATCAAAGTCATAGTAGAAACCGTCTTTCACGGCGGGACCGATGGTCACCTTGACACCGGGAAAGAGCTCTCTTACGGCCATGGCCATTACGTGGGAAGTGCTGTGACGAAGGATTTCCAAACCCTCTTCCGAGTGGAGATAAATGGGTTCCAGCTCACTATTTGCATCCAATGGGGTTGAAAGATCTGCGGGAATGCCGTTGATCTTGACGGCTGCCACCCGGTCCAACCCGCCCACTTTCAGATGCGCCATAGCCTCGGCAGCCGGAAGAGGCTCGCTTTCCATTCGCTCTATATCCTTGCCCCTTATACTAACGGAAAACTCATTCATAAGATTACCATCAAAGAAAATAAGGCATCTGAAGTGAAACCATCACTTCCCAAGATGCCTCATGTGTGTCGCTTAAATGACCTTCACGAAATAAACGAAATCGCTTCTAATTAGCCGGGTGGAACAACAGAAGCAACAAGACAGCCGGGCTTTCGGAAGTCCAGATCAACCCTTTGATTTTACTGGCATGAAGCGTAAACCAAACCGCAGTTTGAATTAAGAAACAGCCAATTTCAACAATAGCCAGGCTTTATAAACAATAACATGATGAAATGCAAGAGAAAAATGTCCCCAAAGCAAATTCGCCGTGGAAACCTGAGCCCATGGCCCCTCATATCGGTTGTCATTGCTGTTGGGAAGAACAATTTTCTGGTGCATTAAAAGAGGTTTATCCTGTAATATGGGAAGGTGGGTCCGTACAGGGCCTCGGATCACAGGTAAATCAACCATGAAAAAGGAGGAAGAATGAATATTCTCGCCATCAATTCAAGCCCCCGCACGGGTGATCGAAGCAAGACGGAACTGATGCTGACACACCTTGTCAGCGGCATGCGCCACGCCGATGCACAGGTTGAAGTGGTAAACCTGAAGGATAAGAGAATTAAGAGCTGTATCGGTTGTTTTACATGTTGGACAAAAACCCCTGGCCGCTGCTTTCACAAGGACCATATGACGGAAGAAATCTTTCCCAAATGGCTCGAATCTGATCTTGTGATTTATGCCTCACCCCTCTATTATCACTCCATGAACGGCGCCATGAGCACCTTTATGGAGCGCACACTGCCGGCCATTCAGCCTTTTTTTGAAAAAGGTGATGATGGAAAGATCTTTCACCCTTTAAGGTTCCCTATTCCCAAAGCGGTGTGGCTTTCCGTGTGCGGATTCCCCGACGAATCGGAATTTGAAGCGCTTTCTTACCATTTGAATCATACACGACATCCTGATGTGGCACTGGTGGCTGAAATCTACCGGCCTGCTGCCGAAAGCCTGGGCAATCCCTTTGTGAAGGAACGGTCGAACGATGTCCTTAGAGCCACCGAAGAGGCCGGAGTGGAACTGGTGAGAAATTTGAACATCTCTCCCGAGACCATGGCCAGAATTAGACAACCCCTGGAAGATGCCGAATCTTTTGCGCTGACCGGCAACCTCTTCTGGAAAACCTGCATCGCCGAGGGGGTCACCCCGAAAGAGTTTCAACAAAAGAAAATGGTGCCAAGACCCGACTCCATGGAAACCTTCCTGCGCATTTTTCCCCATGGCCTCAATGCCAATGCCGTCCGGGAACAATCCGTCGCTTTGCAGTTCCATTTTTCAGGAGAGGTAGAAGGGGCATGCTATTTCAGAATTCAGATGGGGCGTGTTGACGCTTTTGAGGGAATCTTTGAAGACTCCAATATCACCATTGATACGCCTTTTGACCTGTGGATGGACATTATGACCGGCAAACTGGATGGGCAGCGGATGTTCATGGAACAGAAGTACAAGGTACAAGGAGACATCCCGCTGATGATGCGATTGTTTGAAAAAAATGATTCGGCCCGATGAAAATCAAAAGCGTTCAACAAGGAGAAAAAAGGATCGAAATGGAAGATCCGGGCATGTGACAATGCATCCTTGGAAACGACACGCTTTCACGGCTTGTTTTCCTTGACATTTTTAATGAGATCCATCACTAGTTCGCCGCTCTGCAACCGGGCCATGGGATTGATCTCAATGAGTTGTTCCCAAGCCCCAATGGCCTTGTCCCGGTCTTTGAGGTCATGCAGAAACACGACCCCCTTGTTGAAATAGGCCGCCTCCTGGCGCTGATTTACCGCTATGGCCCGATCAAAAGACTTGATGGCTTCCATGGGCAGACCCTTGCGGCGGTACATCACCCCTAAGTCGGTCAGCACGTTGGCATTTTTGGGATCAAGTGCCAAAGACCGCTGGTATGCTTCTATGGCTTTGTCAACCTGGTTATCATCAAAATAAAGATTTCCCAGCTGGACCCAGGCGTCCACGTTTTCGGGATGAAGTGCCGTTTCTTTTACCAATGCACCGATCATGGACGATTCGCCGGCGGAGTCATGAAAATGATCAGCGGGGGGTGCGTTCCCGGCGGGAACGGCCCTGTAAGAACCGTATAGAACGCCGCCCAGAAATCCCACCACAAGCGCCACAAACGCCACCACCATCATGGTCTCTTTTTTTACATAACCTTCTTTTTCTTTCTCTGGCATACCTTTCCTTCACAGCCGCAAGAGGAACTACCGCCTGCTTTAGTGTATAGGCTTTTGGTCACAAAAGCCAGTGCCAAACCCACCAAAGTTACCACAATAGTGATCTCAACCATTTCTTTTTCCTTCCCGTAATCGAGCCCTTCCCTTACAGGTGAATGCCGGTGCTTAAAGAAGAACCGCCTGAATCCACCGTTGCGGGAAGGGTCATTTGACCTCCTTTATTCAAATCTATTTTGCCGGACAGCAACCGCCTGAAACGCTCCGTTGCCGCACAGTCCGCTCAAGATCCCTGTCGTAGTAGGCTACCTGGGCCTCGGACCTGGCATTCTTGTACCAATTGGCAAAAGCCCGTTGCTTTTCACTGGGCGTTTTGGCATCGGCCAGGACCTTTTCTTCGATAAAACGGTTAATGAGAACCCCATTCTTGAAACGCTTTATGAAATACTCATAACTGTATCCCGCATCAAGAACAGCCTGTCTCAAAGCTTCCTCGCTGTCGCCGTTCTCTTTTATGTATTTGACCAGTTCGGTTTCCACGGCCCCATCATCAACGCTGTAACCGGATCGATTGATCTCCTCTATCAAAGCGCCTCTTTCTATGAGGTTTGACAGAATCTGTCCCTGAAGTCTGGTTTCAAGGGCTTTTCCTTGGGGCGTCCCAAAGAAATCCTTTCCATAATCTTCCCGGTACTTTTTACGGGCCGCATTCATTTCCATGTCAAAATCGGCTCTTTCAATGTCGTACCCACTTACCGAGGCAATGGCGTATTTCGCCTTTGATGCCGCAAGCGCCCTTTGTTTTTCAATTTCTTGGGCCGATAGGACCCTCAGGGTCTTGGCAGGGTAACCGCTTTTGGTGATGGCCCGGGCCATACCGGCGACATCGGCGTCACCCTCCCCCCGGTAGTAGACTTCGGTGGTGCCGCTTGCCAAATCCACGTAAACATCCTCGATCCCATCAAATCCCGCAAGACTCCCTTTAATTGTGGAAATGCACCCCGAACATGACATGTTGTCAACTTTGAAAACAGCCATATTAAGACCCGATGCCGTGGATGTCCCGGGATCATTTCTTCCCTCGCCACGGGATACCACGGTTTCTTCATTGCCGATCTGAAGCGCAAACGCCGCCGCCGCCATCAGGGCCACCAGAAAAACCATGACCAAAAACCACACCTTCTTTGAAAACAAAGACTCCTTATCCATATTCATCTCCTCTCATCAGTCGGTTGGACCTCTGACTTACGCGTTTTTTCAATTCCCGGACATCCCGGCCCGGCATGTGTTATCTGACTGCCGCATTCTCTTCCAAACATACATTCACTGCCGTCTTCACCCCAAAGGGGTATGTCACGATCTTTTGCGAACGTTCCTGCTCCTCGATCAAGCCATCTGAAACGCAAAGGGTCCGGTGGGCTTCTTTTGCGCATTCCCCATTGTGGGTGACCATCACGACGGTGATCCCTTCTCCATTCAGTTTTTGAAAAAGATTCATGATTTCCTTGCTGGTTTTGGTATCCAGATTGCCGGTCGGCTCATCGGCCAGAAGAATGGTGGGGTTGTTCACCACGGCCCGCGCGATGGCCACCCTTTCCTGTTCTCCGCCCGAAATCTCATTGGGCAGGCGTTTTTCTTTGTCGGATAGACCCACGTGCGCAAGGGCAACCCTGGCCATCTCCCGCTTTTCCCGGACCTTTAGCTTCTTAATGGCCAGGGGCAGCATCACGTTTTCCATAACACTGAGGTACGGGATCAAATGAAAGCTTTGAAAAATGAACCCCAGAAACTCCATGCGGAATTTGGCTCTCTGGTCGAGCCCCAGAGAATAGACATCGATATCATCCACCACATATCGCCCCTTCGTGGGGGTATTGAGCGCACCCATCATGGTCAATAGGGTCGATTTTCCGGATCCCGACTCACCCACAATGGCCACAAACTCCCCCTGGTGCACCCGAAAACTCATCCCTTTGACCGCCATGAAGGCTGCGTCTCCCTTGCCGTATTTTTTCATTAGATTCTCAACGGTAATATCACTCATCGTCAGATCTCCTATAGGGCTCTCAAAGCTTCGTTGGGATCAAGATTTCCCGCCATGACCGCCGGGTATACGCTGGATATGAGGCCCAGGAACACAGCGGCCGCAAATACCCCAATGGCCAAAAGGGGGTCAAAGGCCAGGCCCACATCCACACTTTCGGTAAAGAAGGGAATGGTCAGTTTGGTGGCACCGAGCCCCAAGAAATAGCCCGCCACCCCCGCAACAGCCGAAATCATCGCCGCCTCAAACAGAACCATGCGCATCACATGACTCCGTTTGAAACCGATGGCCATGAAGATACCGAATTCCGAAGTCCGCTCTCGAACGCTGCCCATCATGGTCACAAGCACCACCAATCCCCCAACAAGCATCACCAGCAGGGACAATCCATAAGCGAATTTATTGAAATGTCCCAGGGTTTCCATGCGGCCTTTTACCACCTGTCGAATGGCCATGACTTTGGCGTCGGGAAGTGCACCTGAAATCTGGGACACCATCTCATCGATGGGGCAATCCGCGCATAGAGCGGCCACCTCCGCCATGGAAATCCGGCCTTCTTTGCCCAGAATCCGTTGGGCCGTTTGCAGGGGTGCGAAGATGATCTGGTCATCCTGACTCCCGGTCGCATCAATAACCCCTGACACCGACAGTTCCCTCTGGCCGGCCTTTACGGTATCACCCGGTCCAAGACCGAGGATGCGACTTGCTTCGGAACCAAGAATGACGTTGTCATCTTTCGGGGGTTCCCCCCTGATTTTCCACCAGGGTCTCAAAATATGGGTTTTTTCGAAATCCACACCCGCCAAAAGCACATTCCGGCCGGCAACCGCCATGGTCCCCAGCACCATGGGGCCCACGGCTGCCACGTTGGCCGCATTTTCAATATCCTTGATCCGGGCAAGGTCCTGCTCTTTTATTTCCCGCATTTCAAAGGAAATACCGCCCACGGTCATGCCGCCATAGGTGAGAGAGAGGTTCTCCGTCTTCGGAAGGACCATGATATTGGCACCATATTTTTCCAGTTTGTGGTTGATATCCCGGGTAAGGGTATCCACCAGGCTTATAAAAGCCACCACGGCCGTCACTCCCACCAGCAGTCCCATGAGGATGAAGGAAGCCTTGGCCTTGCGGCGCTTAAGATTCCCCAGAGAAATATCGATCAGTTTCATGAAATACCCCTCCCTTTGAAATCAAAATACGACATCCCTTTCAGAATATCCGGCACTTCTATGACCAGATTGCCACCTTCGATCCTACGGGTTAAGGGCGCGGGATTACACCCCCCTTTGACCTCGTTTATCTTGACGGAGGCAAAACGCTTTCCGCAGTTTCGGCAAACCATCTTGTCCTGATCCTGATAGTAACCCTTGCCGCTGGGCCAGCAGACATCACAGGCATCGAATGCCGCACGGACCACTCCATCCGCGCTCTTGAGCACAAAATATTTGACAGTGATGCCATTGTCAGTGTGGAACTGGAAGTGTCTTGCCTTTCCATCGTCGAACAGGCTTACGGGATGGATGACCACCTCCGCCTGCCCAGTGCCCTTCCCTGCAATGGTTGCGCCACCTTCAGTCTTCCGGTCCTGAAATGTTGAAGCGATACCCCCAAAAATCACGACACCGGCAAAGGCCGTCAAAACACAAATGGCCAGAACCGTATACGGTACCAACTTCTTCTTTTTTTCGGCTCCCAGAACCGCTGCTTTTTTACGGGAACTCTCTTCATGAATGGACTTTTTTCTTTCGTCGGACATAATTCCTCCATTAATTGGCCACAGATTCGGCGTCACATAGACCTACGCCAAACTTTGATAGATACGCCGTTTTAAGGCATTCGAGTATTTGGGCAGAAAAGGAGACGTCCCCTTTTTCCGCTCTCAAAAACAATGATGATGAAAGATATGGGGTGCCGTCCCCCGGGTTCAGAAGGCTATCCTGATCCCGGGCACGACCGGCGGGTTCAACAAATGAAGGAAGTCTTTTTGAGATAGAGTGGAACGGGCGCTGCTCTGGGATAGAGCAGCCATCCCATCAAAACAAGGCGTGAGTCCTCTTCATAGAAGGGGCTTTGCGGCTGGTCATGAAAGACCAGATCCAATTGAAAAAGGCGGCCAGTCCCCCCAAAATGACTGGTGGGCGCCAGTGCCTGAACAAAGGCCCTTTCTTTCCCCAAATGACAGCATGCATGAGTGTTGCTCTCCTTGTCACAGGGAACGTTTTCATGAACCACTTTCTCGAGGCTTTTGAGCGGGTGGGACTGATGGCATGAGGGCAATAGGGCATCAAGCGGCGTTCCCCCATGAAGCACCAATCTTGAAACAGTGCCGTCGTTTGGGCCCTCTGATACCTGGCAGCATCTCCCGGTGCATCGGTCCGCACCCTGGGCGATTCCCGCCCATAAGAAACAAAAGGTCAGCGCCCAAATCAGCCATCTATAATTGGACTTTTTCAAGTTTACCATTCCAATTCAAATTCAAAAACCGCACCGGCTCGCCGCAACGGATCTCGCCCCCTTTAATGACCCGGGCAAAAACCCCTTCACGCGGCATAATGCAGTCTCCGGCCTGGTAATAAATTGCACATTTATTGTGGCAGACCTTCCCCTTCTGGGTGATCTCCAGCTGTACGGAATCCCCCAGGCCCAGATGGGTCCCCACCGGGATTTTCTCCCATTCAATTCCTTCGGTCGCCACGTTTTCCGCGAAATTTCCGAAGGTTACATCCAAACCTTGCTTGCGGGCCTTCTCGATGCTCTCCGCGGCCAGAAAACTCACCTGACGATGCCACGGACCTGCGTGGGCATCTCCCTCGATACCATGATTCTCGATCAGTTGGACACTTTCGACCGGAACCTTGGGTGTCCCCTTTTTCTTGCTTATGGCCAAAGAAACGATTTTCATCCGTTTAAAGTCCTTCTCCTCACCGGGCTGCTACTCATCGGCTTCTCCCGAAAGCATATTGGACAGGGTCACGGAGTCCAGTCTATCATACATGGCCTCCGAAGCGGCCTTCCAAACGTTTCGCGTCCGGCAATCATTTGACTTATCACATTTTTCCGGTTTCTCAACGCAGGCGGTCAGATTTGCATCCCCTTCCAGGGTTCTTACCACTTCCCCAACGGTGATTTGGTCCGGTGGTCGCGAGAGCATGTGCCCCCCTTTGGGTCCTCGAACACTCTTGATGTAATTGGCTTGCTTTAGCGGAATAATCAATTGCTCAAGGTATTTTACGGAAATCCCTTCACGGGCCGCAATATCCCCAATCCTTACCGGACCTTTGTCGAATCTTTTGGCCAAATCCAATATCATTCGGGTTCCGTATCGGCTTCGAGTGGAAAGCTTCATAGCATGACCATTTCTATATTGTTTCGATATAGTATAGTGGTATACAAAGGCGTTGTCAAGCAGACCGATGCCCGCATGAACCATTTTCAAAGGACCTTCGGTTGTTCAGAACCCTTGACGATGCCCTTATCAACACCTTTCATCCCCTTTCGAGGAAGTCCATAATAATTCGGGCGGTTTCTTCCGGTCTTTCCTCCTGTGGAATGTGGCCGCAGAAAGGAATCACCGCCAGTTTCGCATCCGGCAATGCCTTTTTGAATTTGAAGCCGTCTTCCAATGGAATCCAGGCATCATCCCGTCCCCAGATGATGAGGGTATCCACGGACACATCCGGAATACGCGCAGCATATTGCTTGGTGGTCAACTGGGAAACGGAATGGCCCACAGCCGTCAGAGCATAAAGCGCATTTTGGGTACGCATGCGGTTATAATAGGCATCGATCTGTTCTTCCGTAATCAACCCGGGATCAAAATAGACCTGGTCCAGGGTATTCTCGATCATCCAGCGACTGAAAGTGAGCCTTGCAGCCATCCCCGCCCCCGGAAGACCGGCGAGTCGAACCAGCAACGGTTTCTGTTCCATGAACCCCGCCGCATCGATGAGCACTAGTTTCCTTACCTTGTCCGGATGATCCAATGCCATGTTCCAGGCGATGGCCCCGCCCAGGGAGTTACCAACAAAAACGACCCCTTCAAGTCCCATTTTGTCCATCCATGCGTTCACTTCCGACATCAACTGTCTGGGAGAATAATCGGCCCCATCCGGTTTATCGGACCAGCCAAACCCCTTCATGTCCAGGGCCCACACATGATACCCCTTCGATTGAAGCAGCGGCGCAATTTTCTCCCAGGTATAGGTGGATGAACCAAACCCGTGGAGCAGAAATATATCCTGTCCTGGCCCCGGGTATTCCGTATAATGGTAATTGATGCCGTCAACTTTGACAAAATGGTCCTTGGCCGTGGGGTCAGGCACCTTGCCATTAGGGAGTTCCCGGACGAAAAGCCCGCATGACACCGCGGAGACGGCCAGAAGGAATGCCAGAAGTATGGTGCAGAGGTTCTTTTTCATTGGCAGTGATTCCATAATCGTCTGTATCAAAAAGGATTATCACGGAATATCGGAGGATTTCAAGTTCGTTTATGCAAAATTAATGGCTTTTTCCTTAAAAAGCCGTCACAATCCATTCTTGATCCTCTCTATAACAACTAAGAGAAAATGGATGAAAACGGCCGGAGGCTTTTGTGCCAACAGTTATGCGTGACGGCGTTCATTTGTTGGAAATGGTTGTAAGAGGTTTTTATTGGTGGAGAATTACAGGACGAATGAGCAACTGGTGAAAGACGCCATTGGTGGCTCCGGAGATGCCTTGGAGAGCGTTATCAAACGGATTCAGGACCCCGTTTATTCTCTGGCGCTGAGAATGCTTCTCAATCCTTCAGATGCCGAGGATGCCTCCCAAGAGATACTGATCATTGTCATCACTAAACTGGCAGGTTTCCGTTTTGAAGGGTCTTTTCGGTCCTGGGTTATGCGCATTGCCGTCAACAAACTCAAGGCGGTTCGAAGAACATTCATGGAGAAAAGAGTCTCTTCAAAGGAAAACCTTGAAGAAATCATGGACAAGGTCGCCGCCAAAGGATGGCTTGAAAAACCACTTCAGGCGCCGGAACCCTATATCGAGAACGAAACGAAATTCATCTGTACACATGCCGTGCTCCACTTATTGGATCGTTCCTACCGTTTGGCGTTCATTCTGGACGTTGTTATGGGGGTGTCCGGTAAAGAAGGCGCCTGGATTCTGGATATTACGCCCGGGGCCTATCGAAAACGGTTATCCAGGGCCCGTCGTCGTGTCGGGGAATTTTTGAAGAAGGAATGCGGCCTCTTTGAATCCGGAAACAGGTGCCGATGCGGTAACATAGCGCCCATTTATCTCAAAAAGGGATGGATCGATCCTGATAAACCGATGTTCAATTCCCATTCAGAAGAAGCCGGCCTTAAAAAGCCGATGAATCATTATCTCAAAGAGATGGATGAATTGAGCAGGCTCTCCGCCATTTATAAATCAGTCCCGGCTACCACCTTTGATTTTGTTGCCGCCTTAAAAGAGATGACACAAAGCACCCGATTCAGTATTTTTCGAGATGCGGGAGCTAGTTGAAACAAAAACCCAAAACTCATCAATCAAGGAGCGAAAAATGGCTTTTAATCCTGATTTTGCATCACCCTGCGGCCTCTATTGCGGTGTCTGCGCCATTTACATGGCCCACAAGGATAACAACGAAAAGTTCAAGGAACGGTTGGTCAACCTGTATAAGGGCGGCGTGTCCGGAAAAGGGACGCTGCCCAACAGTGAAAATCTTTCCACTAAAGACATCCGTTGCGGCGGATGCCTTTCCAATGATCTGTTCATGCATTGCCGGCAGTGTGAAATAAGGGACTGCACACAAAAGCGAGGAATTGAGGGGTGCCATCAATGCGATGATTTCCCCTGTTCATTCATTGACAATTTCTCCATGACGGTGGGAAAAAAAGTGATCCTTCGTTGCGTGCCGTACCGCAAAGCGGTCGGCACCGCAAAATGGATTGAAGACGAAGAAAAGCGCTATTATTGTCCTGAATGCGGCAACAAAGTTTTCCGAGGGGCCGCAAAGTGCAATCGGTGTAAAACCAGTCTCGATCTGGACTAAGGGTTCGCTTAAAGACTTGTCCAGGCTTAAGGGCGGTTCTGTACCGCCACCGGGATACAAGTGGGAGAGTGTCATGAAAAAAGTCAATGTTGACGCACTTTTTCTGGGGCCGAAATCGGAAAACCATCGGTTCTTCAAAGACATGATCAACTTCATGATCGATGAACACATTCATTGGCGCCGGGATTTTCATCCGGATGATAAACAGGTGGTGACCCTGGGCGAACAACACCGGGAGCCCTTTGTTGAAACCTTGGACCGGACCCACGAGGTGCTGCTCGATCTGTCCAACCGCCTCAAGGCTAGCAGCATGCCATGGTTTTCCCCGCGCTATCTGGGCCATATGAACGCCGATACCCTGATGGTCGCCAACCTGGCTTACATGGCGGCCCTTCTATATAACCCCAACAACTGCGCCTATGAAGGATCACCCGCCACAACTCCCCTGGAAATCGAAGTGGGCAGACAATTGGCCCGAATGATCGGTTATGACCCGTCAAAGTCGTGGGGGCATGTCACATCCGGGGGAACCGTGGCCAACTACGAAGGCCTTTGGATGGCCAGGAATCTGAAGTCGATCCCCGTGGCCGTTAAAAGCGTGAACCCTGAATTGGTTGAGAGAACAGATCTTTGGGGACTTCTAAACATGCCCGTGTCCCGGGTTCTGGATCTGGTAGGGCGGGTTCGAGAAGCCGGTCTGTTTGAAGCAGTGCTTGACGCTTCGGTGCGGGGGATCGGCATGGGGGGTCAGCCTGCGGGCAAGCTGCTGGTGCCCCAGTCGCGACACTATTCCTGGGACAAGGCGGTGGATCTCTTGGGGATCGGTCAACAAAACATGATCGATATCCGTGTTCAAAATGATTACCGCATGGATATTTCCCACCTGAAGCATACCATAGAGCGTCTGATTTCCGATGGCATTCCGATTCTGGGGGTAGTGGCGGTCGTCGGGACGACCGAAGAGGGCGCTGTTGATGACATTCACGAAATCGTCCGGTTGAGAAACCATTTCCAAAAGAAGGGGGTCACTTTCTATTTCCATATTGACGCGGCATACGGGGGCTATACCCGGGCCGTCTTCTTAAATGAAGCGGATGAGTTTGTGGCCTTTGACCGCATCAAGGATTTCCTGGACGAACAGGATGTGCTTCACCGGGAGATCGACTGGCCCGACCGGACCGTTTACGACGCATACAAAGCTCTTCCAGAAGCGGATTCCATTACCATAGATCCCCACAAGATGGGGTACACCCCTTATGCCGCGGGCGCTATCGTTGTGAAAGACAAGCGAATTCTTCCCCTGATCTCCTATTTCGCCGCCTATGTATTGGAAAAAAGTGAAGGCAATCCCATGCTGCTGGGCAGCTACATCATGGAAGGTTCCAAGGCGGGGGCTGCCGCGGCGGCGGTCTGGGCCGCCCATCGCACGGTTCCTCTTAACGTGACCGGATACGGCAGGATTATCGGCAGGGGCATTGAGGGGGCACACAGGTTTTACGAGTCCCTGCTAAAGGCCGCACCTCTCGAAATCGATGGGCGAACATTCCGTATGGCGCCCTTATGCAAGCCTGATTTTAATATCGTGGACTTTGCGGTCAACGAAGAAGGGAACAAAAGTCTTGAGGCCATGGATCGCCTCAATCGACGGCTCTACGAGAAATGCTCCTACCAGTCGGGGCCTGTTTACGCGGATGACTGGATCACATCCAAGACCGAACTGAGCCGGGAAGCCTATGGTGATGCGCCCAAGGTTTTTGCATCCCGGTTCGGCATCCCCGAAGGGGAATGGGAACGGGTGGGACGTATCTATGTGCTTCGCTCCTGTGTGCTGACCCCGTTTCTGGCAGCCCGCATGACCTATGAGACCTACTGGGAGAACTTTATGAATACCATGCGGGAAAACATCCGATTCATCGTAACATCGGAATGCATGAGTCATGGTGTGTGAGGAATTTCCGAAAAGGTGCCGGCAAACCGGTGAAAGTCACACATCAGGCGGGGTTCCCTGCTGCGGCATCAACACCTCAAAGGGTTCTTCAATGAAGCCGGTTCTGGCGAAATTGTTCAGGGTTTCAAAGACAGGAAGTGTAACTTCCGTACCGGCACCAATCAGAAGCTTCCCCTTTATGGTCATAATGTCTTTTTTGATGACCATGCCCGGGGTCAATTCGCGGGCATGCAGATATTGAATGGGAGAGGGCGATGAATCGGCTTCCATAATGCGGGAAAAGGTTTTGAAGAGACCGTCTCCATACACATCCTTCTCGGATCTCAGAAGCGCCAGGGCTTCGGACGGAGACTTACCGGAGGAAATCTTCGTTTCAAAGTCAAGGGCCAGCTTCAACATTCTGCTCCCCTGACGAACGAGATTTCCCGATTGTTCCCCCCCGTCCGTTTCAGCCCGTAGGTTGTGCTGGCGGACCACCATTTCCGCAACTTCTTTCAGGTTGGGAATTCTGCTGATCAACGCATAACCGACCCTGGGGTGACGATCAAAAGCATCCCTTTCTTCCATCCTGACCTCTTCTCCCCGATGGATGCGGTCAATGGTTTCGGGTGTAAGGGTAATACAGCCGATCTGGCTTAACATGGCTGACATTTGAATTTGCCAATATTGACCCATTTTGAGGGCCTCAGCCATTCGTTTCACATGGCGGGCCACGCGCGAGGCGCGGCTGAAGGCCGAAGGATTGGCAATGGACAACATATTGGTCAGCATCCCCACGGTACCGCCCAGGGTTTTTTCCAGCAGCTCCCTCAACTGCCGTTCGCTGTTTCGCAGCTTCAAATGGGTGGCCACCCGGGCTTTAACCACCGGCGGGCTGATGGGTTTGGTGATATAGTCCACGGCGCCAGCGGCAAACCCTTTGATTTCATCGTCTATCTCCGTTTGGGCCGTCACGAAGATCACCGGAATTGACCGGGTTTTGCGGCTCGCCTTCAGCTTTTCACAGACTTCATAACCATCCATTCCCGGCATCATGACATCCAAAAGGACCAGGTCCGGGGGATTTTCCGCTACCGCTTCCAGGGCCGCAAAACCGTCCGTGGCCACTGAAACGGTATAAGTATCACCCAATGCATCCACCAGAACATCCAGATTCACTTCATTGTCATCCACCACCAGAATGTTGCTTTCGGAAATCTCTTTCATGATCAACCCGCCTTCGCTATTCACTATCCGACAGCTCATCGGCGATGCGCTTGATGGTTCCCTCTATTTCCAGAAAAGCATTCACCACATCCGGATCAAAGTGACTGCCGCTCCCTTCACTGATGATGGCCACCGCCTTTTCATGGGGAAAGGGAGGTTTATACACCCGTTTGCAGATGAGTGCGTCATATACATCGGCAACCGCCATAATGCGGCCGGAGATGGGAATCTCCTCTCCTTTCAACCCCCTGGGGTATCCGGAGCCGTCCCATTTTTCCTGATGGGTATAGGCGATGTCTTTTGCGTGGGTGAGAAATGAGGGTCTGACATCGCTTTCATATAATTCCTCCGCTTTCACGAGGGCCTGATATCCCAGTTCACAATGGGTCTTCATGGTGGCAAATTCTTCATTGGTGAGTTTTCCCGGTTTGTGCAAAACGGCGTCCGGGACCCCCACTTTTCCGATGTCGTGCAACGGTGCGGATTTGTAAAGCAGGTCCACCGTCTTTTTATCCAATATATCACTATACTTGGGATTGTCCGCCAAAAACTGGGCCAGAACCTGCACATACCGCTGGGTCCTCAAAATGTGGCCCCCGGTCTCATTATCCCGGGTCTCAGCGAGGGTCGCGAGGCCGTGAATGGTGATGTCCTGCGTCACCGCCAGTTCTCTGGTTCGCTCCTCCACCTTGATTTCCAGAATCTCGTTCTGCATTTCCAGTTCCCGGCTGGCCAGCACCAGAGACAGATGGGTCTTTACCCTTGCCTGAACCTCGCTGATTTCAAAGGGCTTTGTGATGTAATCCACGGCACCCATCTGGAAGCCCCTGGTTTTGTTTTCGATCTCCGTAAGGGCCGTCAGAAAAATGATGGGGATCTTGGCATAGCGTTCGTCCGCCTTCAAGGTTTCACAAACCACATAACCGTCCATCTCCGGCATCATGATGTCGAGCAATATCAGATCCGGAGGTTCTTCTTCCACGGTTTCAACGGCCTCGCGCCCATCCATGGCCACCGACACATCATAGAGTTCTCCCAGTGCGTCCACCAGGATATCCACGTTGGCTTCCGTATCGTCCACCACCAGCACGGTACAATCCGACAGTTCTTTCATGAGGCGTCACCTATCTTTTTGGTTTGCTTTTTAAGACCTATTTGATTGCATAGTGAAAAACCGCTTGAGGCCCGTCATTTCATATGTCGAAGGAAGATTATAGACCTCGCGCGGCACTTTTCATTACTCACTAAAGATACTTAGATATTCCTTCCGAGTCAATTAAAAGGGACAATACTGGATATCAGGGAAATATACGTCAAGCAGGGAAAGCGTTTATGGGCGCTGCCGGAGTTGTCCGTCAATGTGTGTCCGGTGGGTCCATCAAATTTGCAGTGCAGCACCGAGCCGTTGACGATTAGAGGGATTGTCATCAACCAAAACATGGCCATCAGGAGTATTTGGCTCTTTTCTCATCCGCGTCACCTCGAATCATTTTTACCGTACCGGTTCGGCAATCTTTACCCGGTTGCGGCCTTTTTCCTTGGCGGTATAAAGGGCCTCGTCGGCCCGCTTGATCAATTCCTCGTGGCTGGCTTCCCTTTAGGGGTCTGCCGTGGCCACCCCAATGCTGATGCTGACCTTGTTGAGGGGCGGTGATTTTTCATGGGGAATGTCAAGATTCAGGATTTTTTCCCGAATCCGCTCCGCCACATGGGTAGCGCCTTCGGAAAGGGTATTGGGCAAGATGATCACAAACTCCTCGCCCCCATACCGGGCGCAGAAATCTCCCGGACGCTCCAGAGATTCGTGAATGGCGCCGGCCACCATTCTTAAACACTCATCCCCTTGGGCATGGCCATAGGTGTCATTGTACTGTTTGAATTTGTCTATGTCGCACAGAATCACCGAAAGGGGATTGTTGTCCCGCCGGCTGCGCCGGTATTCCTTGATGATGTTGTCGGTGAAAAATCGTCGGTTGGGAATGCCGGTGAGAGCGTCCATGACCGCCTGGTTTTGGATCACCGAATAGGCGTTGTTGAGTTTCCTTCCTCCGTATGCGATACCGATCGCCCCTGCCAAACCGATGACCAGATGCCCCACCAACAGGGCCACCAGGGGTATTCCGGGGACGAACGGCAGGACCACACTGATGCCGCCGCGGATCTCCCCTTCTTGATACCCTTGCCTGGCATGACATTTCAAGCAGGCCTTGGTGGTCAACAGTGGCGCCATGTAGAAAAAACTTTCACGGCCGTCTTTCTTAAAGATGCATCCGACCTCCGGCACGCCGGTGTTAAACCGCTCCAAGGAGGCGCGCTCCATTTGGTTGGGGCGGTTTTGAGGTCGAATGGGCTTCAGACTGGTGATATGAAATTGAATGCCTTTGGCTTTGGCCGCGATCTCGGAGATCTGCCGGGTCATGAATGCCGGATTGACCTTTGTCAGTGTCAACGTATCGTCCACCGCGATCTCCCGTAGGGGCGTTTCCAGGTATGGGTTGGGTTGGGTCCCTTTGGTGACCGGCACATAGACGCCGCCGTGGCCGGCGTTCCAGGCTCTGGATATCACTACCTGGTCAAAAAAACTCCTGGCCGTCTGGCGGGCAATTTCTCTTTGCTCACGCTTAAAGTTTGTGTAGTTCCATCCAAAAGACGCCCCCACCAGGGCAACCCAGATCAGATTCGCGACCAGCATGGTTCTCTTCATCTCAGTCCTCCTCTGAATCGACAGACCTCTGAATCATTGCTTTTGTCAACTCCCAAGCTAAGGGACCGTTTTTCAGAAATATGATATGCGCAATTCATTGGCGTCTTTGCTTTGAAAGAAATAGGAGGGAAACGGGTAACAAATCAACCCATAACATCTTCGATCGCCTTCTGAAGCGCCTCTCTTTTGATGGGCTTGGTGATGTAATCGTCCATGCCGGCCCCCAGAAAGCGCTCCCGATCTCCCTTCATGGCGTTGGCCGTAAAGGCAATGATGGGGGTTCTTTCCAGTCGGGATTCCGATTCAATGTTTCGAATCATTCTGGTGGCTTCGAGCCCGTCCATCAACGGCATCTGGCCGTCCATCAAAATAAGGTCGAATGCTTCATTTTTGAACGCCTGAACCGCTTCTTCTCCGTTGCCTGCCACCACAACTCCGTGTCCCATTTTTTTCAGCATGAGGGTTGCCACCTTCTGGCTCACCGGATTGTCTTCAGCCAACAAAACACGGAGTTTCCGATCCGCTTCCCCCTGATCCGCCTTTCGCTCTTCAATGGTAAAGCGGGTCACCATCTCTCTTTCATTTCCATTTGCATCCTCATCGTCCAGCCCCGAGACAATCCTCAAACAGTCAAAGAGCACCGATTTCTTGACCGGTTTTGTGAGAAACGCCGAAAACCCCGCCTTTTTCAACCTTTCGGCATCCCCTCGCCGTCCCATGGAGGTGGTGACGATAAGGTGGACATCTCTGATGGAGGGCGCATCCTTGATCATGTGCCCAGCCGTTTCCAGGCTCATTTCAGGCACCTCCGCGCCCAGGACCGCAATATGAAAGGGGTCTCCCCGGTCCGCGGCCTCCTTTAACCTTGCGATGGCCTGATTTCCGTTTTCGGCCTCCTCATAACGGCACTCCCAGGACCCAAGGTATTCCCTGAAGACCCGCCGGCTGACCACGGAATCATCCACCACGAGGATCTTTTTCCCTTTGATGCTTTCAAGTTTAACGCCCTCTGCCCGCCTCTGTTGGGCCTGTTTTTCAAGAACCACCGTAAACCAGAAGGTGGACCCCACACCTTCCTCGCTGTTAACGCCGATCTCTCCCCCCATCAGCTCGGTAAGCTGTTTGGAGATGGCCAACCCCAGACCCGTACCTCCGTATTTGCGCGTAGTGGAAGCGTCCACCTGGGTAAAGGATTCAAAGAGTCTGTCTACCCTGTCCGCGGGAATGCCGATGCCGGTATCCTTTATTTCAAAAAGGAGTGTAACGGCATGCTCTGTTTCGCTTTTTACATCCACGGACACGGACACTTCCCCCCGCTCCACAAACTTGATTGCGTTTCCCGTAAGGTTGGTCAGTATCTGGCGAAGACGTCCCGGATCACCCTTTAAAAAGCCTGGCACCCTGTCATAAATGAGACAGGCATATTCGATGCCTTTCTCGCCCGCCTTTACGGCCATCACATCGCCCAGGCTCTCGAGGGTCGTTCTCAAGTCGAAATCAATGCTTTCAATATCCAGTTTGCCGGCCTCGATCTTGGAATAGTCCAGGATATCATTGATCAACACGAGGAGTGCATCGGCGCTTATTTGAACGGATCGCGCAAAATCGTGCTGTTCGGAGGTGAGATCGGTCTCCAGGAGCATATCGATCATACCGATAACGCCGTTCATGGGGGTACGGATTTCGTGGCTCATGTTTGCCAGGAACTCACTCTTTGCCTTATTGGCGTCTTCGATCTTTTTGTTGCTTATCACCAATTTCAGGTGGGTCTCCACCCTGGCTTGTACCTCTGCAATTTCAAAGGGCTTGGTAATGTAATCCACGGCCCCTAGCTGGAAGCCTTTGGTTTTGTTCTCAATCTCGGCAAGACCGGTCAGGAAAATGATGGGGATTGCAGCGGTACGGTCGTCCACCTTCAGTCTTCTGCAGACTTCAAACCCATCCATTCCGGGCATCATGATATCCAGCAGAATCAAATCCGGCGGGTTTTCGGCCACAACGTCGAGAGCCTCCAGACCGTTCATGGCCACCGATATGTCATAAAGCTTTTCCAGGGCATCCACCAATATGTCCACATTGGCTTCCACATCATCCACCACCAGGACAGTGCAATCCGAAAGTTCTTCCATTCGTCCTCACCTTTTCAATTCTTCCCGCAGTGCATCCATCGCCGGCAGCGCATCCCCGAAACAAAAGGGGCATCTTTCACCATCAATCGAGAATGCGGCGAAGGGCCCGGGCCAAATCAATCCTGTGCACCGGCTTCGTTAAAAGCCCTTTGATGTTTAAGGCTTCAGCCTGCTCTTGGCTGATGAGTTCGCTAAAGCCGGTACACAGAATAACGGGAATGTCGGGCTTGATGCGAAATATTCTTTCAGTC
>JANQDY010000203.1 GCA_028278625.1 Thermodesulfobacteriota bacterium | reverse complement strand
TCGTCCACCGTGATGCCGTTGCACATGGCCATGTATTCCAGATTATACCCATTGATCACATTGGGCGCATCAGGCCTCACTTCCTTGACGTATTTTGCCACGGCTTTTTTGGTTTCGCTGTCCTCAAAAGCGATGGGCAGGTGAATAATCCGGGACTCCAGTCGGATATGTTCCACGTCCGTGAGGGCATCTTCTGACCCCTGGATCTCATCTATCAAGGCTTTTACATTCAAGACCAGGGGATCATAATGAAAGAGATTTGTCCGAATGCCCGGTACCGTCTCAATGAGTCCCTCAAGGTTCTTTTTGATGATCACATCATTGATGGTCCCGATCCTGAACGAGTCGAGCAGGTTTGCCCGTTGCTCCCTTCCGTATTCCACTTGCAGAAAACCATCGCCCGCTTGTCTGAAAAGGACTTCCAGCCGTGTTTGCGTTTCCGGAAGCGTATCCAGAATAACGTCATAAGCGTCTAGATCCATCTTCTGTCATTCCTCCTGTTAGCTATTACCTGTTAGCCATTAGCTGTCAGCTTTTGGATAAACGGTTCTAAAAATATCAGAGTGCCGGGGCGGCAATATTGTATCCGGCCTTTTCCAGTTCCTTGTGGACCGCCACCACGATATCCGATGCATTGGCCGTGTCCGAATGGAGACAGACCGACGTCCCGTTAATGGGAATATCGGTGCCAGCAGTGGTCGTCACCTTCCCCTCTTTCACCATTCGAATGACCCTGGCCGCAACTGCTGTGGGATCCCGAACATCGTGATGCCGTGTTATGACGAGATTTCCTTCACCGTCATAGTCCAAATCAGCGTAGAGTTCGTAAACCACCCTGATTCCCATGCGTTCAGCCACCTGGCCTGCCACGCCCTTTTTCATAATATACAGATAAAGGTTAGGGTCCACATCCAGAAGGGCCTGGCATATGGCTTCCGCCACCTCTTCCCGTCTCATGGCCATGCCATAGAGTGAGCCGTGGGGCTTCACATGATGAAGCTTTAGCCCCGCCGCTTCCGTAAAGGCTTTGAGCGCTCCCACCTGATATACCATATCGTCGTGAATCTCTTCCAGACTCAGGTTCATTTCCCGACGGCCGAATCCCTGCAGATCCGGGAGGCCCGGATGGGCCCCCACCTGCACTCCGTGCGCTTTGGCCAGGGCCACGGTTTTCTTCATCACCGTGGGATCTCCCGCATGAAAGGCGCAGGCCACATTGGCACTGGTAATGAATTTCATGAAACCTGCATCATCGCCCATGCTGTACATACCGAAGCTTTCGCCCATATCCGCATTGAAATCAATATCCATATGTTTCTCCTTATGTTCCATCAGCGGCCCTTAATGGAGAGCCTGAATTGATCCATCACTACCGCGAAAATCAGCAAACACCCCATGACCACCATCTGGAGATAGGAACTGATATTCATGAGATTCATGCCGTTTCGAATGAGAACGATCAGAATGGCACCGAAAATGGCCCGAATGACACCCCCCTCACCTCCGCGAAGCGAAACGCCCCCGATGACCGCCGCCGCGATGGATTCGAGAGGCAGCGCCGCCCCCAGATTCGGTTCCCCTGACGCAACCCTGGCGGTCAGCATGACCCCCGCAATGCCCGTCAGGATGCCGCACAGAACGTAAGCCAGGCACGTATATTTTTTGATGGCGATCCCCGATAACCTGGCGGCTTCAAGGTTTCCCCCCAAAGCGTAGAAATAACGTCCCACCCGGGTCCTGTTCAACAGAATGAACACCAGTATGGCGATCACAATGGCCACCAAAACCGGCACCGGCACGCCCAGGACTTTTCCCACGCCCAGTAGCTGGTTCAGTTGTTCGGGGAGGTTAAAGATAGGCACTCCCCCCGAAAGCAGAAGCGCCAGACCGTGAATGACGGACATCATCCCCAGAGTTACCACGAAGGGGGAGACCCGGAACACGGCGATGGTAATGCCATTGGCAAGCCCCACCAGAGCGGCCGTAAGGATTCCTGCTGCAATACCGATGACCATTCCCAAAAGCGGCGAGTTTATGGAAACCATAACCATGGACGTGACAATACTGGTCAAGGCCACCGATGAACCCACCGACAGATCAAATCCGGCACAGAGAATCGTCATCATCTGACCCGCGGTGACGATGGCCAGATAGGTTGCCTGACGTCCCACGATCATCATATTGGAGGCGGTCATGAAACGACTCTCTGCCACACTGAACAGAATGAGCAGGGCCACCAGCATAAACGGGAGCACACCCACCTTCACAAACGTTTTCTTTAACCATTCCAATTGTCGCTATCGCCCCCTATTGATTGATCAATGTTTTTCGACGCATTCCGCCGCCGAACCGTTTTGCCCGTACCCAAAGCAACTGCTCAAGACCATTTCCTCCGTTGCCTCCTTGCCTGCAATGGTCAGGACATTGGTGCCCGCGTGCATCACCATGACCGTATGACAGAGATTCAGAATTTCGGGCAGCTCCGATGAAATGAAAACGACCGCCGCACCCGCCTCTGCCTGTTCTTTCAGAAAGAGATAGACGTCGTGTTTGGCCCCCACGTCAATGCCGCAACTGGCTTCATCAAAAATAAAGAGGTCGATGTCCCGTGTGATGCCCCTGGACAGCATGACCTTCTGCTGGTTTCCGCCGCTTAGGTTATTGATGGCCTTATCGATTCCGCGGGGCCGGATGTTCATCTTGTCAACAATCTGTTTTACCTTGTGCTCTTCCTTTCGCACATCGATAAATCCCTTTCGTTCAAAAAGGGGTACCGACACAAGGGTCTGATTCTCTTTGACCGACCGGCAAAGGACCAACCCTTCCTTGTGGCGGTCAGGGGGGAAATAGAGGATTCCCTTTTGGATGCACCGGCTTGGCGAGGGATGTTCAAAGGGCCGGCCATTTAATTCAACACGACCCTCGGTAATCTCATCCAAACCGAAAAGGGCCCTGCCCACCTTTGATTTGCCTGCTCCCACCAATCCGGCGATCCCCAGAATCTCACCTGAGCGCACCTGGAAGGTGATATCCCTAAGGCCGCCGGCAGTGGAAAGACGGTCCACCGACAGGACCGTCTGGCCCGGGACGTGGGAAATCCTGGGAAAGATGTCCTCCACTTCCCGGCCGGTCATGAGAGAGATGAGGGTTTCCTCATCGGCATCTGCCATATCCAGTGTGCTGACCTTTTTGCCGTCCCTCAGAATGGTGATTCGATCACCGATCTGTTTGAGTTCGTCCATTCTATGGGAAATGTAGATGACGCCGACGCCATCCTTGATGAATTTTCTGATGATCTCAAAAAGCCGTTGGACTTCCTTGTCGGTAAGTGAAGCCGTGGGTTCGTCCAAAATAAGGACGCGCATGCGATGCCTGAATGCTTTGGCGATTTCCACCATCTGCCGCTCGGCCCGGGGCATTTCCCCGACCTTTGCCATGGGATCCAGGTCGAAACCGAGGTCCTTCAGAGATTCTTCGGCTTTTTGTCGCATCCGTTTTCGGTCCAGAAATCCACCTTTACCGATTTCACTGCCGAGAAAGAGGTTTTCAACCACCGACAGCTGGGGAACAAGACTGAACTCCTGATATACAGCGGAGATTCCGGCGATCCTCGCATCATAGGGATTTCGAAATTCCATCCTTTTCCCGTCCAGATACAGGGTGCCTTCATCAGGCAGATACGATCCCGCAAGTATTTTGTTGAGCGTTGATTTTCCGGCACCGTTCTCACCAAAGAGGACGTGGACTTCACCCGGCCTAAGATCAAAGGAAACATTGTCCAAAGCCAGAACACCCGGGAACCGCTTGGTAAAGTTTTCCGCTTTTAAAAGGAGTTCTTCCATTGTTGTCGCTCATAAATTGGGAATCGATGGACCTCTACTGAAGGTCCATCGACAGTTCACACGTTCAGCCCCTTTTTATTTTTTGGGCGCCACCTTGAACTCCGGCCGGAATCCCTTGGTACCGAACAGGAGTTCATAGGGATATTTGTCCATGTTTTCCTTGGTAATGGTAGGAATGAGGGGACCGGCCCTAAAGGGAAAATCGGTTCCCGGTTTTTCACCATTCAAAATGCGGACCATCATATCAACCGCCATCTGGCCCTGGGTTACCGTCAGATCCGACGGGGCCGCCGCCACCAACCCTTTTCTGATCTTGTCGTAGAGAGGCGGAATGATGTATGTGGAAACCACCTTCACCTCTTTTCGCCCCGCTTCGGACAGGGGTCCCACCGCCGCATCGGCAGCCACCGCGTTTCCAACCAAATAATCGATCTTGGGAAATGTCTGAAGTGCGTCTTCGATGAGGCTCAGCTGCACGTTTTTTCCGGTATCTCCCCATTTGACGGCCAGGATGTTCACCTTTCCCGAGAATTTCTTGATGGCTTCCTTGAATCCGTCCAGGGTGTCCGGTGCCCATCCGGATCCTGCGGGACCCGGCAGGAAAACCACATTCACCTCGGATTTCCCTTTTGCGTCATCCACCACGTATTCCCCCGCATGGAATCCCATATCGTAGAAGGAGACCAGCGCTTTGGCAACAATGGAGGGTGCCTGAATGTCGTTAATGACCTCAATGACCGGAATGCCCTTTTTCACGATTTCCCCCACAACCGGGTCCAGACCGGTATAGGAAATGGAGGCCAGTATGATGCCGTCCACACCCTGCTGTGAAAGGTTCTCCACCTGGTTTACCTGTTTGCCCAGTTCGGTATAGCCGCCGGCCGCCACCAGTTGTATGCCCACTCCCAGCCGTTTGGCCTCCGTAATGATACCATAATCCACCGCCAGCCAATAAGGATCTTTCAGATGGGGAAAGGAAACGCCGATGACATACGGTTTGTTGGCCTTTTCGGGCGGCACCCAATCTTCCAGTTTGGGACCTTTGAGGCTTGCGGCGGGCCGCCCCGGCTTCTTTCCTTTCACATCATAGGTGCCGTAGTAGGCATTCACCTTGACCGGCCACCAGGGCTTGTCTTCGGCAAGACACAAGCCGGCATTCAAAAGAAAAATCAGGCCGGCCGCCAATAACAGTGCCGTTGTCCATTTCCCTTTTCTTAAAACTGACCTCTCCATAATGCAAATCTCCTCTCTTTTTTAGGTTAACGGTTGAACGTTCAAGCGGCACCTACCCCGTTGATGGCCTCAGACACCGCTAATCTCCTTAAACGCTTCCCTTAAAACAGCACATCCCCTCTCAAGTTCCTCCTCGGCGATCACCAGCGGCATGAGCGTACGGATCACATTTCCGTAATTTCCACAAGCCAGTACGATCAGACCCTTTTCGAAACACCGACTCACAAGGGCCTTGGCCTTGTCAGCGGCAGGCGCCCTGGTCTTTCGATCCTTCACCAATTCCATGGCCACCATGGCGCCCAGTCCACGTACATCTCCAATGATATCAAATTCTTCCTGGAAAGCTTTGAAACGGCTCTGGATCCGGTCTCCCAGTTGCTCGGCCTTTTTGAGGAAATCGTCATTCAACAAATCCAAGACCGCCAGTGCGGCCCGGCATGAAATCGGATTCCCCCCAAAGGTACCCCCGAGAGCTCCCACCGGCGGCATCTCCATAATCTCCGACCGGCCGGTGACACCGGCGATGGGGAGTCCCGCGGCCAGAGACTTGGCCGTGAGAATAATATCCGGCGCAACACCGTAGTGCTCCGAGGCAAAAAGCTTGCCGGTCCTTCCCATGCCCGACTGGATCTCATCCATTATAAAGAGAACCCCGTTCTTTTCGCAGATGGACTTGATTCTTTTGAAATATTCCAAGGGAGGCACCACAAATCCTCCTTCGCCCTGAACCGGTTCGGCGATTACCGCCGCAACCGACTCCGCTTCCGCATATCCGATGAAGAAGTGTTCCAGCATGTCGGCGCAGTAGATGTCACAGGAGGGATAGGTTCGTCCGAAGGGGCACCGGTAGCAGTAGGCAAAAGGCATTCGATACACTTCCGGACAGAAGGGGGCAAATCCGGTCTTGTACGGTTTCACTTTGCTGGTGAGGCTCATGGCCATGTAAGTCCGGCCGTGAAAGGCGTTCTCAAAGGCGATGATGCCTTGTTTTTTTGTGGCGTATCGGGCGACTTTTACGGCGTTATCGGCGGCCTCGGCACCGCTGTTGACGAAAAAGGTCTTTTTTGGAAAATCACCCGGAGTAATCTCATTCAGGCGTTTTGCCAGTTCCACGTACGGTTCGTACATGCTGATGTGAAAACAGGTGTGAAGGTATTGCCGGGCCTGATCCTCGATGGCCGCCACCACTTTTTCATTGCAGTGGCCCACGTTGACGACTCCGATCCCTCCCGCAAAGTCAATATACGTCTTTCCCTCCACATCTTCGATAATGGCCCCTTTCGCGCGCTTTACAAAGATGGGCGTTACATTAAAGGGACCCTTTGGTACATGCTCGGTCCTCAATGCCATCAACTGCTGATTGTCTTTAGTTTCCATCTAAAACTCCTTGATCATTAAATTAGGACTTTTGAAATTGCTCTGGCCCCGCCTCACATCTCAGAGGGAGAGATCCTGAATCCTGATCCTTTTCCCGGATAATGGGATTCCGCGTTAATCCCCTTGACTTTGGTGAACCCCGCTTCCGTCAGCTTTAACACGGCCTCCTTCATATCTTCGCTGGGAAGAAGCATCAGGACACACTCGGGACCGCCCCTTTTGATATGTTCCTGATGAATCGGTTTCATGTCTACTTTCTCAAGGATATGGAGGGCCCTTTCAAGAGTGTTTCCCTGCGACGCCACCTCAACCAGTATCTGAGATTTGGAGGGATGAGCCACCAACTTCTCCGAAAGACGATCAAATGATCCTCCATCGCTTTGGGACTGAGGTTCGTTCACCATGACGCAAGGTTCCTTAATTGCGGTTCACAAGAACAGATCTCTTTTTGCCCTTCCTGCTTGAGCAATTTCCGTACCGTTATGAAAAAAGGATTTGGAATTATTTAGAATGGGTGAGGAAGAAACGGGCTGGAGGCAGATATATTGCGAAATTGTGACACGGACCTCCCTAAACGACAAAAATGTAGCCACAATAATGAAGGATTATCAGTCCCACAAAAGGCGGAAAAATCGATGCATTTATGCATCGATATGCAATATTGCATCGCGATTGATGCCGTATCGACTCGCTTTTCGAGCAAGGGTGGACTGATTGACACCCAGAAGCTTGGCCGCTTTTCGCTGACTGCCGCATTTCTTCAAGGCTTGGGCGATCAACGATTTTTCAATCCGTTGAACTGCTTGATTGAGGTTCCACTCTTTGATTTGAGAGGCTTGGGTAAAAGGCCTTTCTTTGGTGTGCAGACGGCCCGGCAGATCATCCATATGAATACGGTTTCCTTGGGTCAGAACGACCAGTTGTTCAATCAGATTCGATAGCTCGCGGATATTTCCAGGGAAAGAATAATTGCAGAGACAGTCCATGGCTTGGCGCGAAAGGAATTTGCTCATCTTGTATTTGTCATTGAGCCGGCTCAAAAAGTGATATACAAAAACGGGAATGTCATCGATTCTCTCTTTCAGGGAAGGGATGTTAATGGGCACCACGTTTAGACGAAAAAACAAATCCTTTCGAAACCCTCCCTCTACAACCATTTTCTCCAAATCCTGATTGGTGGCCGCGATGACGCGCGTGTTAATGGTTTTGGGCCAACGGCTTCCGATCCTTACGATCTCATTTTCTTCCAGAAACCGGAGGAGCTTTACCTGTACATTGGGGGGAAGATCGCCTATTTCGTCCAGAAAGAGTGTTCCACCTTCGGCCAGCTCAAATTGTCCGCTCTTGCCACTGGGTAAGGCCCCTGTAAATGACCCTTTTTCATACCCGAAGAGCTCCGATTCAATGAGCGATTCTGGAATGCTTCCGCAATCCACACGAATAAAGGGGCCTTCGCGCCTTGGCGATGCATTGTGAATAAAACCGGCCATGAATCCTTTTCCCACGCCGGATTCGCCCTGGATGAGAACCGTAGAATCCACCTGAGAGACTTTTAAAGCCCGGTCAAAGACACGGGCCATGACATCGCTTCTGAAGACAGTGCCGCTCAAAAGTTTTTCCTGTTCGGTTTTGAGCGACAATTCCGAACGATAGCTCAACGCCAGGGCCCGGCTCTCATCCAGCTCATTTCGCAGACGGTTCAGATTGGTGATATCTCTTTCGTTAACCACCACCAGATAGATTCTGCCCTGCTCGTCCCGAACGGGATTTCCGGTCACCAATATCTGTCTGCCATTTTTGAGGTTCTGAATCATTGTAACACCGGTTCTCTTTTTCAGAACCTCAAGGCTTACGGAACGGTCTATGATGCCGCTTTGAATCAGGCTGTCCATGGATTGGCCGATGACGTCCTGAGCCCGGATGTTATTGATTTTTTCGGAAGCACTGTTCACGTTAACCACCTTGCCGTCACCGTCGCAGATCCAGAGTCCGTCAAAGGAAGAGTTGATAATGGCGTGGAGCTCTTCATTGACCCGTTTGTGGGATTCCAGTTGACCGGCAATTCTCTCATAATCCGATATGTCCTGAAAGACACTCATGACCCCTACCACTTCCCGATCCTGAACAATTGGGGTCCGATTGGCAATGATGGTAAAGTTGTCAATGGTTATTTTCTTTCCGATCTGAGACTCACCGGTCTCCAAAATGCGCTGCACATCATTCCATGCCTCAGGGGAGACTTCTTTCATGTGCAGCCCCACCATGTTTTCGGGATCCCGGGCAAGCATGTTGCCGGCGGCCCGGTTGTATTCCACGATGACGCCGTCTCTATCGATAATGACCACGCCGTTGTGCACGGCATCGAGCATCTCTCTTAAATCGTTTGGGGATTCAAACGGCTTCAATGACAAACCGTAACTCCTCTCTCCTCAGAACAAGCGTTATCAATCTTCCGTAATGCTACCATTCGTCGATCCATTGTGCCACTCAATACCATTCACCGGTTTCCCGATGCCATGCGTGCCGCCTCGGGCATTCGCCGCAGTTTTATCATGCTCCATATTCCAAAGGCGGGTCCGGGCGCCAGCACCATGAAGACCCACCCCCAACCGATAATCTCCACCATGGGAGGTATGATCCGAATGGAGATCAGCGTCAGGAGAAAACCGATGGTCGTTTGAACCGTGAGCGCCGTACCCACGTAACGGGGATCAGTGAGTTCACTCACCGCGGCGCTGAATTGTGCGCTGTCAGAGACCACGGTGACGCCCCAAATCAGGCAGAGAACCGTCAGAAGCCCTGGGGCTTGAAAAAGGAACCCGGCGCACATGGTGCAAATGCCGGAGACGACGAGGCTTGCCACCGTCACCCTTGAACGCCCGAAGCGGTCCGCCAGAAGCCCTCCGGCAAAACTGCCCACCGCCCCCACCGCAATCACCGCGAATCCCGCCAGCCGCGCCGACAGGATGCTCCCCCCGGCGGATCCGTAACTGATAATCAAAAAGATGGGAACCCATGTCCACATTCCGTAGAGCTCCCACATATGCCCGAAATATCCGAAATTTGCCAGCCGCGTGGGTTTGTCGCTCAACACCTTCCACGCAAAACGCCAGTTGAAGGGGGCAACGCCGGTCAGGTAAGGCCCCTCCCGCACGCCCGCTCCCACCACAATCGCGCCGATCGCCGCCAGCACCGAGGTCACCAGGAGCACCGTCTGCCAGGGCGGCATACCGTCGCCCCCCAAGAGGGGCAGCGCATTGATCAGATGGGGTATGGATTTCCCGAACACAATCCCCCCCACCAGCAGCCCGATACCCAAGCCACGGTCTTCTTTACACCATGTGGCGGCGAGCTTCATTCCCGGCGGATAGGTTCCCGCAAGCCCCATGCCGGTCAAAAACCGCAAAAGAAAAACAGGTATGGGAGAATAATCAAGGAGCGAAATGCAGCCGTTGGCCGCCACGGCGCCCAGCGCGCAGACCCCTATTAGATATCTCGGCGCAATGCGGTCAGCCAGATTCAGAAGGGCGATGACAAAGGCACCGGTCACAAACCCAATCTGAACGCTCATGGTCATCCACGATTGGGCCGCACCTGTGAGCCCCCATTCTTCCGTCAGTTGAGGGAGTATGGCAGAAGCTGAAAACCACAGACCGAAAATGAGAATCTCCGCCACCACCAGAAGAAGGAGGGACCGCCATTTTGCCGTGGTTGAAAACATCATTTGGTGCAATTCCATCTTCAAGGTCAAAAGGTTGCTCATTCTTCCTTTTGTTACAAAAGGTGTTCCTCGAAGCGTCTCCTCTAAGGCGGTTCGTTAGACCTGCCGCCCGAAGAATGTATTCCCTTCCCATTTGAGGCGTCAAGCGCTTTTAGCCCTTTTCGCATTTCATTTTCCAGCGGGCTGAATGAAAACCTCGAAATATGCCGATTGTTCCGCTATAATGAACGCAAATGGTTCTTGATGTACTTAATCTTTTCAGGATCTGCCATGGCCAACCAAAACCCGCGGGAACGCTTTTTAATATTTCGATATTTTCTGACCATCTTTCTGATTACGGCTGCCGTGGTGATCGGAGCTGTCACCGGGTTCTATTACAATGAAAAATGGGATTATCTTGAACGGTTAAAACTGGAAGAGCGTGTGAATGTAAGGCTGGAAATGGCGTTGATACAAAACAGTCTTGCGGAAATCATTTCCGACATCAGGTTCCTGGCGCTTCAAAACGAACTTCTCCAGATGTTGAGCCGGGAAAATGCGGTGTCAAGATACAGGGAATTGCTTGCAATAGAGTATCGGGAACTGAGCCGTCAGAAGCGGAAATATGATCAAATCCGCTTTATCGATGAGACGGGAAAGGAAAGCGTCAGGGTGAATTTCAACGGCGGCAAACCCCTTATTGTCCCCGAAGACGGTTTACAGAACAAAGGGGACCGATACTATTTCAAAGACACCATGGCATTGGCACAAGACCAGATTTTCATCTCTCCCTTTGATCTAAACATTGAACGTGGCAGGATCGAAAGACCCTTTAAACCGATGATTCGATTGGGCATGCCTGTTTTTGACCGTGAGAATCGAAAGCGGGGAGCCTTGGTGCTCAACTATCTGGGAAACAGGCTGCTCCATTCCTTAAAGGAAAGCGCTGAAATGTCTCCCGGAAAATTCATGCTGGTCAATTCGGACGGTTACTGGCTTTCCAGCCCCAATGCGGAGGATGAATGGGGTTTTATGTTCAAGGACAAAAGACATCGAAGATTCTCCATGGATTTCCCCGACGCCTGGAAACGGATTCTTTCATCACAGGAGGCCCAGATTGAAAACCGAAACGGTCTCTTCACTTCGGCAACCGTCTATCCGGTACTGGCGGAAGTAAGGAGCAGTTCCGGATCGGCCGATCCTTTTGGCAGCAGCAACGAGCGCTTTAAAGGCGATGCCTACTTCTGGAAAGTGATTTCCCATGTCCCCATGGAGACCCTGAGAGCGAACACAAATCGGCTTCAGCAGAAGCTCCTGTTATTGGTTTCGACCCTCCTTTCCCTGGTCGGCATCGCTTCGTGGATGATTGCCCGGGACATGGTGAGACGAAAATCTTATCAGATGGCCCTTTATCATTCCGCCAACTTTGACAAGTTGACCGATCTCCCCAACCGCGCTCTTTTCCTCGACCGGCTGGATCAGAACCTGAAGCAATCGGAACGGTATCAGCGGAAGTTCGCACTGCTGTTCATCGATCTGGACGGTTTCAAATCCGTAAACGATACAATGGGACACGACGCCGGGGATGAACTCCTCATCCAGACGGCCCACCGTCTCCATGATTGTATCAGAGATGCGGATACGGTGGCCCGCATGGGCGGAGATGAGTTCACGGTCATACTGAGCACCATCACATCGGAGGATGATGCCAAGACCGTGGCCAGAAAAATCATAAAAGCCCTTTCGCAGCCATTCGTCATTGAAAACAAAAGGGCCCGGATTGGTGCCAGCATCGGCATCAGTCTGTTTCCGGAACATGGTACCGACATGGACACGCTGCTGAAGAATGCCGATGACGCCATGTACCACGCCAAAAGGGCGGGCAAGAATGATTTCAGGATCAGCTCGGATTAATCGCCAAGGCGGCACATACGGCTTCAAATCAAGTCATCACTTCATGGGAAGGAGAGAATGATCAATGCCGGTGAAGGGGATGTGGCTGACGCAGGGCGCATTTACGCTTATCACGTGGTTTCTTGCGTTTTACACTGTTTTTTTGCTCATCAGGTACAATCGAGAGGAAAAGAATCCCCTTGATTGGTCTCTTGTGGACAGATGCCTCCTGATCACTGCCGTGTTTTGCTTTCTGGCGGGTGCCGGAAGCGCGGTTGTCGGCATTGGCATACCCGCCAATCTGGAGCGTCTGCCATGGATTGATATAAATGTGGTTCACGCCTACGCTTGGATCAGCCGAATTGTCATGCTCATCTGGCTTTTCTTTTTGTTTCTGGGCATGTTCTTGCGCAGGCGGCTTCCTGAAAACCGCGCTTTCGCCCATGGGGTCGTTCAATACGACGCAATCCATGTGACCCTGGTTTGTTATGCGTTCGGATCGGTCACCCATCCGGGGCCCTTTCTGTTGGCCATGGCATTGGGGACCCTCAATTTTCTCCTGTTCCACCGAAGCATCGCGCTGCCATGGATCATTACTTTCCTCCTCCTGACGATCGGACTCACCTTTCTTACGGCGTTTGGAAGCATTCACTATGCACCCATTTACGCCCGGGCACCCTTCGGTGCCGGCCATATTGAGACCTCCTATCTCATGGGAACCACCTTCCTGGTCATCATGGTCTTCCTGGCAATGCTTTTGCTCATCGCCCATATTTTTTCCAGGTGGAGAGACCGGGAAGCCAAAGTGGCGGAAATGAGCGAACTATTAAGAAAGATGTTCGGACGCTATCTCTCCACGGAGGTCATGAACGCGCTGATTGAAGATCCGGCCGCTTTTGAGCTGGGCGGCGAACGGCGAAAGGTGACCATCATGATGACGGACCTGAGGGGATTTACGGCCATGAGCGAACGCCTGGATCCGGAGCAGGTGGTCCAGTTGCTGAATGCCTATTTTGAAGTGATGGTGGAGGTGATTCTGAAATACAACGGCACCATCAACGAAATCATCGGCGATGCACTCCTGGTGATTTTCGGCGCACCGAAAGGGATGCCGGACCGGGCGCAACAGGCCATTGCCTGCGCCATTTCAATGCAGCAGGCCATGGCAAAGGTAAACGAAGAGAACCGGGAAAACGGACTGCCTGAACTAGAAATGGGCATCGGACTCAACGAAGCTGAAGTCATCGTGGGCAACATCGGGTCCGCCAAAAGGAGCAAATATGCCGTTGTGGGAAGCGGCGTCAATATGGCCAGCCGTATCGAGTCCTATACGGTCGGCGGACAGATCCTCGTCTCCGAATCGGTGAAGAAGGAGGCAGGCGACATTCTGCGCATCGACTCCCAGCGGGAGGTATTTCCCAAAGGTGCTGAAACACCGCTCAAAATCTACGAAGTGGGCGGTATTGCCGGTCGCTTCAATCTGGCCCTTTTGGAGGATGAATCGACGCTTATCCCCCTGTCTCACAAAATCCCCATGCAATACAAGATCCTGCGGGGCAAAGATGTTGAAAAAAAGGATAAGACGGGATCCATTGTCTCCCTTTCAACCACTTGTGCTGACATCCTGGCGGACGAAGAACTTGAAGTGCTCACCAATTTGAAAATGAATCTGGTCGACGAGGAAGATGCATTAGCCAAAAAAGCGTTCTACGGAAAAATCACCGTCTTAAAAGACGAAACCGCCAGGAAACATAAAATAAGATTTACCGCTGTTCCGCCAGAGGTGAAGTCATATTTTCAGGCCCTTCGACGATACGCTGTTGCACCACAAACCTGATGCCCATACTGAATGAACCGCGCCGCTTTTTGTCGCTACAGTTGAACTTCGAACCGAAATATTGTGAAATAAACGGTTTGACATCCTCAAAGGTACATTGTCCCGCAAATTTTTTCTTAAACCCCTTAAGCACAACATCGGTGAATTTCTGGAAGGATATTTTTTGATTACCCAACATCTCGAAGTACGTATCGTATTTGGTGCCGGCAAAATCCAAAGAGACCCCCCTGCATTCAAGTTCAGCCGTGACAATAATGAGGGTATCGCCCGGATGCTCTTTTGCGAATTCCCCCCCCTTAAAAATCCCCAGGGTCGTGCGATGTACCCGCAGGAGACCGAGGGTCGTTGGTATGGCTTTCCCAGGCACGTCGATGCGGAACAACCGTTATGTGGTAGAGGGGGTCTGTGGCTATCATTTTTTTAATCAGGCAGTGAAAAAAGACTTGACAAAACAATAATTCGCTCCTAGGTTTAGACTTAATTACGGCATTAGTCGAAAAGTCAGCAATTAGGGCTACCACCCATGGCAAACGATAATGACCAAAGGGAGCTTATCCTTTCTGCGGCCAAAAAACTCTTTTCCCGCTTTGGGCTTGAGAAAACCACCATGGAAGACATTGCCAAGGATGCAGGGAAAGGGAAGAGCTCTCTTTACTACTATTTCAAGAGCAAGGAGGAGGTCTTTGCCGAGGTTATCCGAAAGGAAATCGCGGGTCTCAAGACAACCATTAGGAAGGCCGTTGAAGAAGAGGATGATCCTTACAATAAATTCGCCAGGTTTGTGGGGACACGGCTTAATTATTTGAATGAGAAAGCTGATCAGTATACCACGATAAGGGACGAATACCTGAAGCATTATCAGTTTATTCAAAAGCTGACTGCTGATTACTCCGATTGGGAGATGTCCACCATAAAGGAGATCATCGAATACGGCAGGGACAGGAGTCTGTTTCTGGTTACTGATTCGGAGACTATTTCTCGGGCCATATTTTTTGCCCTAAAAGGGTTGGAATACCCATGGACCACAAATCTGACCCGGATAGAACTGGAAAAGAGCGTTTATGTTTTAGTGGATATTCTCCTAAAGGGGATCAGTAAATGATATTTTTTTCCAAACGATTCGACCCAAAAACGTTAATCGTCCAGGATTCATCTCAATAATGAAAGGAGGCACCCATGAAAGTTCTTCTCGTATACCCAAATTATCCGGACACCTTCTGGAGTTTCAAATATGCCTTGAAATTCATCTCTAAAAAGGCAGTCCATCCACCGTTAGGGCTGCTGACCATTGCGTCCATGCTTCCCGATACATGGGAAAAGAGGCTGAGGGACATGAATGTGAAGGCCCTGGAGAACAAAGACCTTGAGTGGGCCGATTATGTGTTTATCAGTGCCATGGCCGTTCAAAAGGAATCCGTTAAAGAGATCATCCGTCGGTGTAAAAAGAACGGGGTAAAAATCGTTGCAGGCGGACCGCTCTTTACCGCCGCACACGAGGATTTCCAAGGGATCGACCATTTCGTGCTCAACGAAGCCGAAGTCACATTGCCCCTTTTTTTAGAGGATCTTGAGAAGGGTGATGCCGAACCCATCTATACCTCCAATGAATTTCCCGATGTTAGAAAAAGCCCGATTCCCCGGTGGGATCTCGCCGAAATGAAAAAATACGTCGCCATGAACATCCAGTATTCCCGAGGCTGTCCCTTCAATTGCGAGTTCTGTGACATCACCGTGCTTTACGGCCACAAGGTAAGGACAAAAGGAAAAGAACAAATATTAGAAGAACTGGAGAGTCTATACGCCAGCGGATGGAGGGGGAGTGTATTTTTTGTGGACGACAATTTCATCGGGAACAGGGGCAAACTCAAAAGAGATATCCTCCCGGGAATCATCGAGTGGATGAAGAAAAAGAAACATCCCTTTACCTTTTCCACGGAGGCTTCCGTTGATCTCTCCGACGACGAAGAACTGATGCAAATGATGGTCCAGGCCGGGTTTGATGCGGTCTTTGTGGGGATTGAGACGCCGGAGGAAGAGAGCCTTACAGAGTGTAACAAATTCCAGAACAAGAATCGCAATCTGGTGGGCTGCGTAAAGAAAATCCAGGCGTTCGGGTTGCGGGTGCGGGGGGGATTCATAGTGGGATTTGACAATGATTCTCCCTCGATCTTTGAAAGGCAGGTCGATTTTATTCAAAAAAGCGGAATCATTACGGCCATGGTGGGAATCCTAAATGCACCTCGAGGGACCAAATTGTACAAGCGGGTTGTCAAAGAAGGTAGGCTGTTAAAGGACATTTCAGGAGACAACACCGATTTTTCCACCAACATCGTCCCTAAGATGGGACTTGAAAGGCTCAACAACGGCTACAGGAGGGTCATCAGAGGGATCTATTCGCCCAAGCCCTATTATGGTCGGGTTAAACATTTCCTAAAGGAATACAGACCGTTGAAAAAGAGGCCGTTTCACTTTCATCCGGGTCATATCCGTTTTCACTTCGGCTACCCCGGGGCCTTTTTCAAATCCATATGGTCACTCGGCATAAGGGATAGGGAGCGATGCCACTATTGGAAACTTCTTATCTGGTCCTTGTTCAGACGCCCCAGGACCTTTCCCATGGCCATAACCTATTCCATATATGGCTTCCATTTCAGAAAGGTTTTCCAAAGCTGTCTCTAATGTGATGGAAACCTCGTCATTCTTGCACTGCGTAAACTTCCTGTTCCCTCGGCTGTCCATACTTCCATACAGCGAGCGTGGGAGTTTGGCGGAACGTATGGGGATGTTAATTTTCGATTTCGTGGTGTTTTGAAGCGGCACGTTATCGAAAGGAGCGTGAAAAGATGGTTGAATACGAATTTGTAAGAAAGAAGAGAATTATGAACCTGGAGCATATTGTAGGTCTATTCAGACAACTCTGGCCTCACAAAAGTCCACAAGAACTTCAAGAAAAAAAAAGGCTCCTCTGGAGAAAGTCCACCCGGATCTTCCTTGCAAAAGAGGAGGGGGAAGTGCTTGGGTTCGTTACATTCAGACCCAAACTATTTGGTTTGATCACTTATGTTCCGGAGTTGGTGGTCGATAAAGACGCCAGAGGCAAGGGGATTGGTAAAAACCTTCTCAAAAAAATAATAGCCTATGCAAGAAAAAGGCCCTGCCTCGGCGTCTTTCTTGCTTCAGCCATGAAGAGGAGGGAAAGCCACAGATTCTACAAAAAAAATGGTTTCAGGAATCTCGGCTCTCTTTTTTTCAGGCCTGCTGCAGCGCTTCTCTGAAAATGAGCATAATCCTGGTTGGCGTGATTCGAAATCCGACCCAATATGGCAAATGGGATAACACTCGCCAATGCTCCTCAAAAGTCCTGCCGAAACGGCATTATCCGGATTTGAGGTAAGTTTAAACATTTAGACAAGGGGTGAACAAGTGGATACAGAGAACAGATGGGGGATGCGTATCGGGCATCTCAAAGCCAGGAGGCCCATTATCCAAGGAGGGATGGGAGTTGGCATCTCCCTTTCCGGCCTGGCTTCAGCGGTTGCGAATGAGGGAGGGGTCGGCGTGATTGCCACGGCCGGAATCGGCGTGAACGAGCCTGACTTCAAGAACCACTTCAAGGCGGCAAACAGACGAGCCCTGATCCGGGAAATACGAAGAGCAAGGAAGATGACCCCTGGGATCATCGGGGTCAACGTGATGTTGGCCCTTTCCAATTCGGAAGATCTCATCGATACGGCGGTGGATGAAGGGGTGGATATCGTCTTTCTCAGTGCAGGACTGCCTCTTCGGATACCGGACTCCCTGTCATTAGAGAAACTAAGAAATGCTCGGACGCGTTTTATTCCCATCGTCTCTTCGCCGAGGGCGGCCCGAGTCATCTTCAGGGCATGGGAGAAATACCAGCGCGCCCCGGACGCTCTTGTAATCGAGGGGCCCATGGCCGGCGGACACCTGGGATTCAAGAGAGAAGAGATCGACAATCCCGCCTTTTCACTGGATCGTCTCCTCCATGACGTCCGATACACAATCAGGCCCTATGAGGAGAAAAAGGGAGAGCGGATCTCCATCATTGTCGCTGGAGGCGTGTATACAGGGGCGGATATCTTTACCTATCTGCAACGAGGAGCGCAGGGGGTTCAAATGGCCACCCGGTTCGTGGCAACCCATGAGTGCGACGCGGATCGACGGTTCAAAGAGGCGTATATTCAATGTGAGCCAGAGAACCTGACGATCATCGACAGTCCGGTGGGCCTTCCGGGGCGGGCCATCCGAAACGCATTCCTGGTTGACGTTGCCAGAGGATTGAAAAAACCCTTTAAATGTCCTTTCAAATGCCTGAGGACCTGCAGATACACCGAAGTGTCCTATTGCATAGCCAAGGCCCTAACCCAAGCCAAGATGGGGGACCTGGAAAGCGGATTCACATTTGCCGGCGCAAATGCCTATCGGGTCGACCGGATCCTGTCAGTCAAGGAACTCATGGTCGAGCTTGAGGAAGAATATTGGAAATCAGAAAGGGAAGAGCAGTATGCGGATTCTCTTCATGATCGATTCGCGGTGAACGGTTGACATCTTCGTATTTGCGTTTTGCAGGCAACCCCCCCATTATCGGGTTGAATCTACGTAAATTCCAATGGTTATCAATCGTTGAACTTCAAAAGGCAGTAGGGACACGATTTGCCGATTCTTGGATGACATAGCGGTAAATACATGCTATTTGCGTAAGTCCGATCCAAATAGAGAAGTTTCCGGCACCCAACAAGAATCGTCTTGACCTTCCGGAAATCTTATCCATAATTCATATGAAAACAGTACAAGGAATACAAAAAAGGAGGCGAACATGAAAGTTCTGGCATTGAATGCAACGTACCGGCCCGGAAAGACCACCACCCGGCTGACCCAAAAGGCGCTTGAAGGTGCCGCTTCTGTGGGAGCGGAAACCGAAATGGTGATGCTGAGGGACAAAGACATCCAATTCTGCACCAACTGCCTGACCTGCTACAAGGATCTGACCTCTGACATTGCCCCCTGTACCATTGATGATGACGTAACGGAGATCCTCATGAAGGTTCGGGATGCCGACGGGATCATCCTCTCCTCCCCCGTTCACTGCGGGTTTGTGACGGGGCTCATGATGGCCTTTATAGAACGCATCACCTTCAGGCTCTGTCGTCCCACGGGCGAATACCTGGGAATGAAAGGGTGCCCCGTACCCCGTTTGAGCGAAAAACCCCGTGCCGTGGCAAGCATCGTCAGTGCCGGTGGCATGCCCACTGAAATGAGACAGTACTGTGACCTGGGAACCCCTTGGCTCAGAGAAGGGGCGGTCTTTTTTAACGGTGGATTCATGGGGGATATCTATGCGGGCGCGGTCTTTAAGAAAGATCTTGAGGATGAGGAATGGTCCAGATCCTTTCTCTTCAGGGAACTGACGGACGCACAGCTTTCGGAAGCATTTGATCTGGGTGTAAAAATGGGTGAGGCCATCAAGAACGGAGACATAAAAGCCTTTGACCCTGAAGCACTAACAGACACCTTTTAGAGGAGGTTTTTATTGCATTTTGCAAAACGCATTTGCAAAATGCATGATTCTTCACCGGAATCCGTCACCGGCTCAATTCCGCACATCCTTATAAGATGTTGTTTTTATTATAGTTTCATCCTTCACTCACAAAAAGGAAACAATGGCATGAATTGTGCAACCTAATATGACAAAAGCCCAGCTTTTTCATCAACTTTTCCTCCTGTTTGCGGGGTGACCCATCCGGGTCACCCTGCCCTCCTCGAAAAAGGGGGTGATGAAGAAAGCGTGGCTTGAAAAAGGAGAACAGTGGCCGAGGCATAACGCCTGCCTGTTGCCTGAACCATTGAAACAGGCGCAGTAAACTTTTAACCTCCTTTTGCATTGGCCATGGTCCAGTTGGAGAATTAACAAAGCATCAAAACCTTTACAGCTTCTCTAGTGTTTTCAACATTTCTCAACTCTAACCTGATGGCGCCTTCCGGGCGCCATCATTTTTTCCGGCAGCAAACGCCAGTGTCTCGTCCGCGACAGCGGAAAATTCGGATGACTGCGGAAAGTCCCAGGAAACGATGCCGGTTATGACTCATGATTTCCGTTCCTTTTCATGCAGTGTTTTCAATCTTCTTGCTCTATGGTTCAGCCAGATAATGTAAATGATCATGAAGATTGTGGAGACCGTGGCCGGCAGGGCCGTTTCTCTACTGAAAAGTGCCAGAGAAATCCCTGCCGCCATGCCGTAGTTCTTGAGGGTACCCAGCAAGACGATACTCTTTGTGACGGCAGTTTTAATCGCAAGTAACACACAGATCCTTTCCAGAATAAACCCCAGAAGAAAGGTGCTGCAGGCGGCGATCAAAACCACCGGCAAAAGACCCACGGGATTCTGAACGAAGTGTTCCTGATTGAGCCCCACCACCGTGTAGACCACCAGAAAAAAGCTCCAGTTGGTCATGGGGCCCTTATAGGGAGATATCTTTTCCGCCAGACGCGTTCGAATGAGGATCCTTGAGGCAACAAAAGGTCCCACAATCAGCTCTATAATGATAAATAGAATGCTCAACGGCTCAGCGATTTCCGTCTCAAGGAAAAAGAACGCAATGAGCGGCATCAATAAAAGACCTGCCAGATAAGCGCCGGTGGTTCCGAAAAGCGCATAGACCCGATCACCTTTCAGGAAATCGGCAAAAGGAATGACCGCCACCGCCGGTGGCACGGCCGCAACAATGACAAATCCGGACCAGAGGTCTTTGTTGTTCACCAAAAGTGCCGCCATGGCCAGAATAACCGTGGAAAGGACCCCATAGGACATCACGGTCCCCACGACCCCCTGAAGAAGCATTGAACCGGGGCGTTTGAAGGTGCTGCCGGAAATACCCATGATGGAAAGGGTCATGACCCATCCGAGCGCAGGCAGGACAATCGGTTTTGCAAAGTCAGCCCCATGATCAAAAAGCAGCCCCAGAAAAAGCCCCAGAAAGAGTATGAAATCCCTGCTTTTCAACAATCCCTGAATTCCTACGAGCATGAATACCTCACCTCACAAAAGTGGAATGGGAGAACATTAACCGGCCCTCAAGGATTCATCAAGTCAAATCTCTCCCTGGCAATATCTCCCCCATTGCTGTATAGAGATGTTGAAATCTGTTTGATCATTTGCTGAAGGATATCATCATGCTGAAACCCAACCTGCCCTCGTTTGGAGATCCCGAGGGGTTGAGAGTTCCTGAGGGCCTGCCGGAGATCATTGATGCCCATGTGCATGTGTTTCCGAAAGACATCTTTTCGGCCATCTGGAAATGGTTCGATGAAAACGCCTGGCACATCCGTTATCAGATGTCCACTGCCCACCTATTTGATTTTCTGCTGTGCCGCGGCATTCGCCACGTGATCGCCCTTCAATATGCCCACAAGCCGGGAATCGCCCGCCGTCTCAATCACTATATGGCCGAAAAATGCGCGGCTCACCCGGATCATGTGACCGGCATGGCCACTGTTTTTCCGGGTGAGGAAGATGCGGCGGGAATTCTGCAGGAAGCCTTTGACAGCGGGCTCGGCGGTCTCAAACTTCACGCACATGTTCAGTGCTTTGACATGAACCATGATGACATGAACCCGCTCTACGAATGCTGCCGGGCTAACCGCAAGCCCATGGTTCTTCACGGGGGGCGAGAACCCAGAAGCACCGCCTACAGGTGCGACCCTTATGAGATCTGCAGCGCAGACCGGGTGGAGCGCGTTTTGAGGGATTATCCCGATCTTCGCATCTGCATACCCCACCTGGGCTTTGACGAGTATTCGGCTTACCGGAAAATGATTGAAAAATACGACAATCTCTGGGTGGACACCACCATGGTCATCACGGACTATTTTCCCATGGCCGGCAATGTTGATCTTGCCAGCTACAGGTGGGACAGGGTGATGTACGGTTCCGACTTTCCCAACATACCCTATGAATGGGACCGGGAACTGAAACTGATTAAAGCCATGAACCTTACTTCCGACCAACTGGAAATGCTGCTGTTTAAGAACGCGGCCGACTTCTTCGGTCTTGAGACATAGTTTGTTTGGATTGCCTTCTCTCTGGGCCAGAGGTCCTTGCCATACACCTTGACAGGCCAGGGGCTCCCCGGTATAGTCCTTCTTCCAATAAGGAAAACTTCCACCCCGACCCCCCACAAACAGAGCGACAGGAAAAGGACCATGTTTCGATTCATTCATGCGGCGGACATCCACCTGGACAGTCCCCTAAGGGGCCTTGAAAGCTATGAAGACGCCCCTGTTGAAGAAATACGAAATGCCACACGCAGGGCCTTTGACAACCTGGTGACCCTGGCCATGGAAGAAGAGGTCCGTTTTCTGCTTTTGGCGGGGGATCTTTATGACGGAGATTGGAAGGATTACAACACCGGCCTTTTTTTGGCCGAGCGCATGGGACGCCTCAAGCGGAATAACATTTTGGTGTTCATGGTGTTCGGCAACCACGACGCCGCCAGCCGCATTTCCCCCCACCTCCACCTTCCCGACAATGTCACCGTCTTTTCCGCCCGTAAACCGGAAACCGTTCTTCTGGAAGGGATAGGCGCAGCCATTCACGGACAGGGATATTCGTCCAGGGCCATGACCAAGAATCTGGCAAGGCAATACCCGCCCTGCTCCGCCGGCTACTTCAACATCGGCCTGCTTCATACCGCACTGAACGGCAGAGAAGGCCACGAACCGTACGCACCCTGTACCCTGGACGACTTAACATCCAAAGGGTATGATTACTGGGCCCTGGGCCATGTGCACCAGCGTGAGGAGGTCTTGAAGGACCCCTTTGTTCTCTTTCCGGGGAATCTTCAGGGGCGTCACATTCGTGAGACCGGTCCCAAGGGCGCATCTCTCGTTACCGTTCTAAACGGCCAGGTATCCGGTGTAAATCACCGCGATCTGGACGTGCTCAGGTTTTTCACCCTGTCCGTAGAGCTCTCAGGATGTGAAACCGTGGACGCTGTTCATGATCCGGTGCGGCAGGCGCTGGAAACCCTTCGGGCAAAAGCCGATGACCGTGTTCTGGCGGTGCGGCTGGAACTGAGAGGCAGCAGCCCCTTGCACAGACATCTCCTCTCGGAAGCCCCCCGCCTCACCGAATCCTTAAGAGGCATTGCGGCCGGACTGGGGGACATGTGGCTGGAAAGGATCCTTTTTAAAACCGAGCCGGAAAACCGGCCCCACAGCGCCCATGAAGCCGTCACCCCCCTGCACGAGATAGTGGCGGGCGTGGACCGGCTGAAACGGGATCCGCACCAATCCTTGGATTCCTTGTTCGTTCAGAACCCGGAGATCGCGGCCCTTCTAAACAGGCTCCCTCCCGAACTTCTGGTTGGCGACGATCCTTTGCTCCCTGACCATGGAGAAGGCATCGCCGCTCTCCTTGATGATGTAAAAGCGCTATTGTCCGCCCGGTTGAGCCGTCAGAGGTGGCGCCCGTGAGAATCAAACGGCTCGATCTCATCGCCTTTGGTCCCTTTACCGATCAAACCCTGACCTTTGATTCAAAGGGTCCGGGTCTGACCGTCATATTCGGCCCCAACGAAGCGGGAAAGAGCAGTTCCTTGAGAGGGCTCAAATCCCTTTTGTACGGCATCCCCGAACGGACCTCCGATAACTTCCTCCATCCCAATGACCAACTGCTCCTGGGAGGAAGCCTTGTAACGGCAAACGGGGAAGAAATCACGTTCCGGCGCCGAAAAAGACGAAAGCGCTCCCTGTTTGATCAAAAGGACAACCCCTTGGACCCGGAAGCACTGGCCCCCTTTGTTCGCGGAATCACCCTGGATGAATTTGAAACCCTTTACGGCATAGACCATGAAGCGCTGGTGCGGGGCGGAATGGACATCCTGGAGCAAAAAGGAGAGCTGGGGCAGGCCCTTTTTTCAGCCGGTGCGGGCATCCTATCGTTAAAGGAGGTCCTCGGCAGTCTGGACGAGGAGGCGGACCGGCTTTTCAGACCCCGGGCCTCCACCCGGAAAATCAATCAAGCGCTGGCGCTTCATAGAAGCCTTCAGAAGGATATCCGTTCCGCCACCCTTTCGGGCCGGGACTGGATCCAGCTGGATAGGGCACTCCAAACCACCAGGGATGCGTTGGCCGTCGTTGAGGGGAAACGACGGGAGGCCGCCGCTGAACTGCGTCGGCTGGAACGGTTGAAACAAACCCTTCCCCAACTGGCGCTTCGCCGGCGATACCTGAGCCTGCTGAAGGATTTGGGTCATGTTCCGCCTTTACCAGACGATTTTGCCAAGCGGCGGAGAAAAGCGGCCGATGATCTCCAGACTGCCCGGCAGAACCGTCATATGGCCGAAAGCCGTCTTACATCCCTCAGGGAAAAACTTGAAAAAGTATCCTTTCATCAAACCCTTGTGGATGAAAACGAACGGATTGAAGCCCTCTATCAAAGGCTTGGCAGCCACCAAAAGGCCATGAAAGACCGTCCCAAACTGGAAGGGATGCGCATCAGCTGCAGGACTGAAGCCGGAGCCCTATTCAGGCAACTTCCCACGGCACTGCCCCTTGAACAGGCGGAGAAACTGCGCCCATTTCTGGCTAAGAAAAAGAGCGTCCAACTCCTGGCTTCCCAACATGAAGCCCTGAAGCAGGCGTGCAACCATTACCGGCTAGAGTGCATCAACCTCGATGAATCCGCCATTCTAACGGACCGTGCCTTAAAGGAAATCCCCCCGCAACCGGACACCATCCATCTGGCCCAGGCTGTTAGACTGGCGCGAAAAGTGGGTGATCTGGACGATCAATTGCTTGAAAAAGAGACCCTTTCTGAAAGGCGTAAGGGGCAGCTTCAAAAAGAACTCTCCCAGTTGGGACTCTGGCACGGAAATCTTGAAGCAATCCATCAGGTTTCACTGCTGCTCAAAGAGACGATTCTTCGATTTGTGGAGGATTTCCGCAATTGTGAAGAGAGTGTGCGAACAGCTGAAAAAGAGCATGCAAATCTGTTGGAAACCTTAAATCGTATCACCGCTCAGATCCGGGAGATTGAGTTCGCCGGTGAAGTACCCACTGAAAAAGAACTTTTGGAGGTTCGAAAAGAGCGGGATGCCCAATGGCGGATGCTTAAAAGGTATTGGCTGAAAGGGGAGGACATCACCCCGGAGAGCCGTTTGTATACGGAAAAAGATGACCTGGCAAAGGTCTACGAAGATCATTGCCAATTGGCGGATCAACTGTCAGACCGGCTGCGCCGTGAAGCCGACCGGGTCCATAAATTTGCCGCGCTCAAAGCGGATCAACTCACCGGGCGGGAAGCCCTGGAAACCAACCGGAAGAATCTGGAAGGGTTGGGCATAAGGTCCCAAGCCCTTTCGAAGAAATGGCAACAGCTCTGGCGGCAAGGCGGCATTACACCCCTCCCCCCAAAGGAAATGCTCAACTGGGCCGAAAAATTTGAAACCATCCGGCTCGGGGCCAACGATCTAAACAGCCTCGAAGAAGTGATCGCCTCACAAAAAACACAGAGGGACAACCTTAAAAAAAAGCTTTTAGAAGAACTTTCAACCATTGGCAATGAAAAGGATTTTCAAGGAAACACCCTTGAACCGTTACTCCTATTCTGTGAAACCCTCGTTGAGGATTTGAACCGAAAAAGAACAGACCGGCAAACGCTTATGGAAAAAAAGCAGCGTCTGGTTTCTGACCTTAAGGCGGCCCGGCAGCGTGAACGGTCTGCCCTGGAAGAACTGTCCAACTGGGAGTCCAAATGGCGGGAAACTTCTGCCCTCTTTCCCATGGCCCGGGAGACCCGTGGCGTCGTTCACCGCCCCCTTCAGCCCGAGGAGATCAACGACATTCTTGATAACCTGGAGAACTGTTTTTCAAAACTGAAGGAGGCGGACGGACTGAAAAAGAGAATAGAGGGTATCGATCGTGATGCAAAAAGCTTTGTGATGGCCGTTCAGGAAATGATCCTGAAGGTGGCGCCGGATCTAAAGGACCTTAATCCGGAACAGGCGGTTTATGAGATGCAACGGCGTTTGCGGAAGAATCTCGAGCAAATGACCCTCTTCGGGAAATACACTCGGGAAGTGGAAGAAGCGGAAGTTGACCTTGCAAAGGCTTTGGAAGCCATTCAAAGTGCAAAGGCAAAAACCTCCCGTCTAAGAGGGATTGCCGGGTGCAAGGAGACGGATGACCTTGAAGAAGTGGAACGGTTGGCCAGGGAGCACGAAGATCTCAAGACCAAACTGAACGAAACCGAGACCGCGCTTATAAAAAGCTCGGAGGGTTTGGGCATCAGCGCGTTGGAACAGCAGGCGTCGGCCTTTGATCCGGATGAATTGCCCGGTAGAATCGACGCGTTGAACCGGGAAATGGAACAGCAACTGGACCCGGACATCAGGCGCCTCTCTATCGTCCTGGGAGAAAAAAGAAAGGAACTTCAGCAAATGGACGGCAGAAGCAAGGCTGCCGATGCGGCCCTTTCATCCCAGCAGCTTGTGGCGGTCATCAGACGCATGTCCGAACGGTTTGTTCGGCTCAAGGCGGCTTCCGCTCTCTTAAGACAGGAGATTGAACGGTTCAGGAATGAAAACCAGGACCCCATCATCAACATGGCATCGGCATATTTTCGCCGATTGACCCTCGGTTCCTTTGAAGGGCTCAGGACCGATGAAGATGACAGGGGCCGGCCGGTGCTGGCCGGGGTTAAGGATCAAAACCGCATGATCCGTGTGGAAGGGATGAGTTCCGGAACCCGGGATCAGCTCTATCTGGCACTGCGCCTCGCCTCCCTTGAAAGACGGGGGGAGTCCGGTGAAACCATGCCATTTGTCGTGGACGACATTCTCGTAAACTTTGATGACGCCCGTGCCAAAGCCGCCCTTTTGGCGATGGCCCATCTCGCCATAAATTCCCAGATCATCCTGTTCACCCATCACGAACGGATCTCCCGGGAAGCAGAGAAAATGGCCGAAGAAACAAATATCGTCGTCCATTCCATTTGAGGAGGAAAAACAAATCTACTACACAAAGGAACGTTCGGGGTTGATCAAACCCATCGGTCTCGGTCTCATTCATATCTATTTCGGACAGGGTGTGGGCAAGACCACGCGCGCCGTGGGCCTGGCCATCAGGGCTGCCGGGGCAGGACTGGAAGTGAATTTTGTTCAGTTCATGAAATCGGGCACCTCGGGAGAGACACGCATCTTTGCCCATATTCCCAATATTTGCTACCAGTGCCCGGGCAAACACCCCTTTATCATGCCCAAAGGCCCTGATACCGTTCATTATGAACACGCCGAAAAATCCCTGGGATTTGCTTTTGAGGCGGTGGAAAATAAAGCGCAATTGCTCATCTGTGACGAGATCTTGGACACCCTTATTTTTGACATTTCAAAGCAAGAACAGATTGCGGAGCTGGTCAGGCGGTGCAAGGGGAAGACGGAGCTGGTCATGACCGGCGCTTCTGCGCCGCAAGAGCTCATCGAAATGGCGGATTACGTGACCGAATTGAGACAAATCAAACATCCCTACTATTCCGGGGCCAGGGCCAGGGAGGGGATTGAATACTGATTGGGTCTTCAGTCCGAATTGAAGGTTCATCGCCCTTTTGAAGTCCCGGATTTTTTACAACTTATCTGACATCAGGAATGAAATCACTTGTCTCGTTTCGGATTTTCAATTACCATTTGTGTCCTGGAATTATCCAGTAATTCAATACAATGCAAGGACTTAATAATCTGAGAATTGGGTAGGGAACAAAAATGGGATACTACTGCCCCGCCACCGGGTTGAAAGTCATTCAGAATCCGGATTGGATTAACCAAAAGATGAGCAAAAGGTTTACTGCAAACTTCTGGATCATCAACGAATCAATGATTTACAGTAGGCCAAAAGGGTATGCGGACCTTGAGGGCGTTCGAAACTCACTGGCCCTCAACAAAACCGTTTCCGATCACGTTAAAGGTAAAGGTTCTTTTGTACAAATAGAGGATTATTATGATTTAGGCGGATCAAGTATAAAAGCACGGAGATTCTTTACCAAAAAGATGAATGAAAACAATCGTCTTTTATCATTGGTTTTTTGTAATTTATCTATTCATTTGTAAGCGATCACGGGGTAGCTAAAAAAAGGCGTTGAGGGCGGTTTTTCGCTGGACTCTGCACGCGTTTTGAAGTATAGAATCATGGGAAAGAACGGA
>JANQDY010000110.1 GCA_028278625.1 Thermodesulfobacteriota bacterium | reverse complement strand
CACATTCCGTTAAACCGGATAACGTTGCCATGTTTTTAGGCAAACGTCTTGACCTGCGATACGAGGGGGAACTCGGTGGTAGATTCTCAACTCGCATCGAGGGTCATTCGATCCGCCATTTTATGGGTAAAAACGGAATCAAAATGTATGACAAGTTTGGCCAAATCCTTCGGATTGAATGCTTCAGCAATGATATCTCCTTTTTCAAACACCACCGCCGGGTGGAACATCGGGACGGCACCCGCAGCTACCAGGTTGCCAACATGCGCAAAACCATATACAGCCTTTCTGATTTAAAAGACGTCATGTTTTCCTGTAATCGGCGATATATCGATTTTCTATCCGCAATCGACGATCCAACCAACGGAATCAAAAAAGTGAACAAAATCAGCCGATCTGTAAGAGAAAAAGGCCGCAGTTTCCGAGGGTTTAACCTGTTCAATGAAGAAGATGAAGCCGTACTCCGTGCCATAGCGCAAGGCGGTGCGCAAGGTTTCGGTATCCGCAATTTCACTTTACGAAAAGCCTTGGACAAAAGCTCAGGCCAGATTTCTCATATTCTCAAACGTCTTAGAAATCACGGGCTCATCAAAAAAGTGTCAAAGAGCTACAAGTACTATCTGACATCCCTGGGTCGCGAAGTTACGGCAACTTCACTCAAACTCAAAGAGATGGTTGTTATCCCTGTTTTGAGGGGACATCTGAGTTTTTCATAACACTTCTTGTGTTTTTTACACAGGATGCATTTTGTAACTGTCTAAGGAGGTAACTTGTCATGAATAACAAAGAAAAAGACGGGCCGTTAAAAAACATACTGGTTATAGATTTTACGTGTGTTATCAGCGGCCCTTTCTGCACCCAGCTAATGAGCGACAACGGAGCAAGAGTCATTAAAATTGAACGTCCAGAAACAGGTGACATTACCAGGCATTGCGGCTTTTTGATAGAAGAGTCCCTTTCAAAGGATTTCGCTACGGTAAATGGCGGAAAAGAGAGTTTTGCTGCAAATATAAAAAGCCCTGAGGATCAGAAAATATTAAAACGTATTATTGCTGAAGCTGATGTTTTAGTGGAAAATTTTAGGCCGGGAGTAATGGATCATGCAGGCCTCGGTTACGAAGAAGTAAAAAAGATCAATCCGCACATCATTTATGCTTCAATATCCGGTTTTGGACAATCTGGACCCATCCATTCAGCTCCGGCTTATGATGAAATCGTCCAGGCCGATTCAGGCTTTATGAGCATTACCGGTTTCCCAAATGGAAGATCAACCAGGGCAGGTTGTTCTTTGGGAGATGTAAATGCAGGTATCCACTCCTATGCAAGTATCATGACGGCGCTATTCAACCGCTCAAGAACAGGTGAAGGATGTCATGTTGATACCGCAATGCTTGACTGCATGATTCACCTACTGGCTGAACCTGTCGGCGAATACTTCGCAACAGGCGAAGTACCCAAAAAACAAGGGAATGACAACCCTTCGGTGACTCCGTTCAGCACATATGCAACAAAAGATAAAGAGATTGCAATATGTATTGCATCTCCCAAGCTGTGGAGCCAACTGCTTGATGTAATAGGCAAAAAAGAGTGGCTTGAAAAGCCTGAATTTAGATTCCCCGAGGAAGTTCACAAAAACAGAGAACTTCTGAGAACTGAACTTGAAAAAGTTCTCAAAACAGAAGACGCGGATTACTGGCTTGATAAAATGCATGCGATAGGTGTTCCCTGCTCAAATGTAAACTCTATCCAAGAAATGACTGAAATGGATCAGGTCAATCATCGAAAAATGCTCATTAAATCAGGAAAATGTACTTTCGCTGGAAATCCCATAAAGTTGAGTGTTTATCCTGCCATTGAAGAGAGAGAAATCGCTCCTTCACTCGGAGAACATACTGAAAAAATCAAAAGAGAATTTTCAGAAACAGAGGAGGAAAAACGATGAGCGCCGACTTCAAGAGAAAAATAGTTCAGGCCACTCACTTAGAAAACCAGGTCATGGAAGAATATTTTTTGGATCTCAAGGCAGCTTCCGAGAATCCAGATGAAAAGATCGCCTGGTGCACCAGCGTGGGGCCTGCCGAATTGCTGCGGGGCATGGGCTTCAAGGTGCACTTTCCCGAAAACCACGGCGCCATGTTGGGTGCCACGCGCATGTCCACCGACCTGATTGATGTGGCGGTGGCCGATGGGTTTTCTCCCAACGTTTGCTCCTATATGACCAGCGACATCGGCTCATTTCTGAGCGACGACACCCCGCTGCGAAAAGCCTATGGCATGGAGATCCCCAAGCCCGATGTCCTCATTTACAACACGAGTCAGTGTCGCGACGTGCAGGACTGGTTCGAGTGGTATGCCAGAAAACTCGATGTTCCGGCGCTGGGCATGCAGACCCCCAGGGGGATCACCCACCTGGATGAGGAGGTGTGTCGGCTGGGGACCGAACAGCTAAAGGCCATGGTGCCCCGGTTGGAAGAGATCATCGGCCGCAAAATGGATATTGACCGGCTGCGGCAGACCATCGAGTGCTCGCGTCAAACCTCGGATTTGTGGAACGAGTGCCTGGAGACAAATGTGCACACCCCAGCTCCCTGGACCTTTTTCGACGCCTGCATCCATATGGGCCCGGCTGTGGTGTTGCGGGGCGAGCAGGTTGCGGTGGACTATTACGAGGTCCTGCTCAAGGAGTTGAAGCAGAAAAACACCAAGAATGATGCCGCCGTTGAAGGGGAAAAATACCGTCTGTTATGGTCCGGCATACCGGTCTGGGGGCGCATCGGCGCCCAGTCAAAGCTCTTTGGCGAATTGCGTGCCAACGTCATCGCCTCCACCTATTGCAGTTCGTGGGTGTTCGAGACCCTTGAACCCGCCAGACCCTTTGAGAGCTTGGGCGAAACCTACACCCAGTTATATATTGCCGGGGACGATACCCGCCGCTTGGAGTTCCTGCGAGGCTCTGTCGATAAATTCAACATCAACGGCGTGATCTACCATGAGGCCTGGACGTGTCCTTTCACCTCCGAGAGCCGTTACGGTCTACCCGCAAGACTCCGGGACCTTTTGGGTATCCCCTACATCGTCATCAACGGAGACCTGAATGACCTGCGCTGCTACTCTGATGAGCAGACCAGTCTCAAGGTTGAGGCCTTTATCGAAGAATTGGAGGGTATCTAACATGGGGCAGAAACTCTACTTAGGCGTTGACATTGGCTCGACCTATTGCAAGGCGGCTCTCATCGCCGACGACAATAAGGATCTGGTGGGCTATAACATCCGGGAATCCGGGACCAATTTTGCCCTCACCGCCAAAATCGCAATTGAAGCGAGCCTTCGGATGGCCAGTGCCAAGCTCAGCGATGTCAGATACTGCGTCTCGACCGGTTACGGCAGACACAACCTGGATTTCAGCAACAAGGTCATCAGTGAGATCAGCTGCCATGCCAAGGCCGCCTTCACCAAATACCAGACAGCCATGACCATGGTGGACATCGGCGGTCAGGACAACAAGGTCGTCACCATCAATGAAAAAGGCCAGCGCACCGAATTTAGGATGAATCGTAAATGCGCCGCGGGAACCGGGGCTTTTATCGAAGAGATGGCGGGCAGGCTGAAAGTAAGTTTGTCCGACATGGACGGCTTGGCCCGCCAGGCCAGCCATGACATTAAACTGAGCAACTTTTGCACGGTGTATGCGGGTACCGAGGTGCTGGGATTGATCCGCCAGGGCATCCCTGTCCCTGATATCGTCAAGGGGGTCTTCTACTCGGTCATCAAGCGGGTCACGGCCATGCAAAGGATCAGCGGCAAGGTTTTGATGACCGGGGGTGTGGCTGAACACAATCCCTATATCCTGACGTTGATGGAGGAACTCACCGATTGCCAAGTCCTGCTAGCCCAGCACCCGCAACTCTTCGGAGCCATTGGCGCGGCCATCTACGCATCGGAGGCCGATGCCTAACTCACAAGATTGGAGATACCCATGTCTATCGTAAGAATGCCTCAACTCCCCCAGGAAGGCGTCAGAGATATCGAACTCAACTTTCCGGACAGATGGGACGTGGAGGTCTGCAACATGGTTGGCCGCGACCGACCTGCTCTCACAAAGGATGAAATTCGTGCGGGGTTGCATAACCCCCTGGGCAAACCAGCGCTGCGGGAACTGGCTCAAGGAAAGAAAGAAGTCGCGATTATCTTTGACGACGCATCCCGTGGGGCAAAGTGGCATGACTTTGCCCACGCGATTCTCGAGGAACTGGCCGCTGCGGGCATCCCGGATGAAAGCATCCGTTTCATTTGCGCGCTAGGGGCCCACGGCACCTTGAGCCGGACAGACTTCATCCGAAAGCTCGGGGAAGATATTGTGAGCCGGTACATTGTCGTCAACCACAACGCCTTCACGGCGAAAAAGTATATAGGGACTACCAAAACGTGGGGGACAAAGATCGAGATCAACGAAGAACTCATGCACTGCGATCTGAAAATCGGTCTCGGCGCGGTGGTGCCGCACCCAATTGCCGGTTTTGGCGGGGGCAGCAAGATTATTCTACCCGGTGTCGCCTCTTTCGATACGATTTACGAAAACCATGTGAAGTCTTTTGAAGCGGCATCCTCTGCGATGTCGGTAGCCATGAAAAACGATACCCCACCAAAGATTGGCTTGGGTATCTACGATGATGTTCATCCGGTGACGGACGAGAGCGATGAAGCTGCTGACTTGGCGGGATTGGATTTCCTGGTCGATATCGTGGTCAACTCGCGCGGCGAGGCAGTGGCCATGTGGGCCGGGGATTTCCGGCACGTGTTTGCGGCAGGAATGGTGGACGCAAGGGAGAACTACAAGACGAAACGCGCTGAGGGGAAGGATATCGTCATCGCCAACGCATTCTACAAAAACAGTGAACCCATGATTGCGCTGGCCTCACCCCCCAGCTCTTTGAAGCGTGAGGGAGGTAGTGTTGTCCTGATCATGAACTGTCCGGAGGGTATGGTGACCCACTATTATGTCGGCCCTTGGGGGAAGTTCTCGACGGGTCCCGATACCATTGTGACGACATTGCCGCCCTATGTAGATCACCTGATTCTCTACAATGAATACCCCCACCCGGGCAGCTATTTCCCCATTGAACCTACTGAAAAGGTGATAAGCGTGAGCAAATGGAACGAGGTGATCGCCCTGCTCAAACAATGGCACGGAGACAAAGCCTCCGCGGTGGTTTATCCAAATGCGGATATCCAGTATATGCCTGCGAAGTAAGCAAAAGATCATCACCCCTGTTTGGCCCATTGAGGGACTGACAGGCTTTTTTTTCAGTCCGTCAAAGTAAGGGGCCGGGCAGGTGGTTCGAACTAGAAGCGGGGAGAGCGGGCCAAGGATTGATCACGGGACCGGAAGGTTTTTCCATCAAACCTCACAGCCGTACCTGGGCCCCTGCGCGGGAGTTTTTGGCGCTGGTCTAGCCCGTCTCTGAATTGATGTCTTAAGGCGTCAGTGGTGCGGCGCAAAATAGATAACAGGGCCCCAAACGTTTTTAACATGCAAAAGCCATATGAAAGGAGTATCGCCCATGGAAAAAACTGTAATTACGACAAGTGATGGCATTAAACTGACATGCAAAGTTACCGGTGTTGGGAATCCATTGATCCTGATCCCGGGATGGTCGCAGTCTGCTGCTGAATTCGGTCGTCAGATAGATGACCTTTCAACTGTCGCTACCATCTATCAACTGGATATGCGAGGTCATGGTGAATCTGAAAAGCCCGGCCATGGTTACCGTATTTCGCGACTGGCATGTGATCTCAAAGACGTTATCAACGGTTTAAACCTCAAAAATGTGGACCTTCTGGGTCATTCGATGGGCTGTTCAGTCATATGGAGCTATCTTGATCTTTTTGGTCCGGCAGATATAAGAAAGCTGGTGCTTGTGGACCAGGCGCCGAGTGCCACCGCAATGCCGGGCTGGTCCCCTGAAGATAATTCAAAATATGGAACGCTTTTCCCCACCTACGATGCGCTTGCCGAGTTTTATGGCGCCGTCAAATCAACTGAGGATGTGGCGGGAACAAAAGAACTGTTACGCGGAATGTTTACGGATTCAATCAGCGAAGAAGATCTGAGCTGGATTGCCAAGGAAGATCTCGCTCTCCCCAGAGTTCATGCAGCTAATTTGCTTTACAACCACTGCCTTCTCGATTGGCGCGATGTAATTAAACGAATAACCCTGCCGACGTTTGTGATTGGCGCGGAGAAAAGCATATTTTCCGCTGAATCTCAACGGTGGATAGCCGGTGTGATTCCAGGCGCAACAGTGTCAATATTTCCAGCGTCTGAGAAAGGGTCTCACTTCATGTTCTTTGAAAACCCGAAACGGTTCAATGCGGAAGTAAAAGCCTTTTTGGCATCCTCCGAGCCTTAGAAAAAACATCGATGGGAAAACTGAAATCGGGTTTTGAGGATAGCGGTATTGCAGGCAGTAAAATTGATAGGGCACCTGTTATGAATGAGCTGATGCGTAAGACCTATATTGCACCAAGGTCCTCATGGAAAAACTGGGACGAAGCGTTCGCAGAACCGTGTGACATTTCCTGCGAGACCATCCAGACGGGAAATCTTGTCATCCATAATAAGTTCATGCTTGACTTTGCCAATCCCGAGGCCCGGAGCATCAAGAAGGAGGTTCTCAACGTCCCTGTTTACTGTAACCTTGTGTATCACCGAAGGGAAGGATATTATCTTGTAGACGCGGGCTTGGACAGGAGCTACCAGATTGACCCCTACGGAAGTATTCGGGGTGTACTGAAAAAGATTCTATGGCCACTTAAGAGCTACCAAAAGAAGGGGCAGGATATCGCCACCGTGCTCGCCGAAAGAAAGATCAACTTAAAAGGCGTTTTCTTTTCTCACATGCATGCCGATCACATTTCAGGTGTTAAAGATCTGAAAAAAGATACCAAACTCTTTATCGACGGGGACGAATCGGATTATAAGCTGGGATCTTTTTTTAATCATGGCGTGTTTGATGGCTTCACAACATTAAACACTTTCGATTTCGAGGCTGCTCAGGAAATGCCACCGTTGGGACTCTGCATAGACGTATTTGGCGACGGTTCCCTCTGGGCGATCCGTACTTCAGGACACAGGAAGGGGCACGTTTCCTACTTGGTCAACGGAATAAACGGCATATTCCTTATAACCGGAGATGCATGCGACCTGAAGATAGGGTTTGAAAAAGGGATAGGTCCGGGGTTCGGCAGCTACAACAAGAAGGAGGCTCACCAAAGCTTGTCTCGCTTGATGGAATTCAGCCGTCGGTATCCACAGGTTACCGTTATTTTCAGTCATGAGATGAGGCAGGGGTGAGAAGCGGCCCGTATCTTGGCGAATGGCAATGAATATCAATTAAAGCATGAAGACCGAACCAGCGGGGGTTAAGACGGAACGGGAGGCCTGCGACATTTTAGGGAATTCGTAAACAATCAAAGTTCAGGGCGTCAAGTAAGACCTTGCCGGGTCGCCCCCGGCTCGCTAAGCTTGGTCGTTGGCAAGTCAATGTGATTGACATGTCGCAATATGTGGATTATTATAGCTATGATTATCCACATTATGAGGTGTGATATGAGAACGATTCAGATGACCCTTGATGATGATCTTGTCAAAGCAGTCGACCGCGTTTCAAAGCAACTCAACACAAGTCGTTCCGCTTTTGCGAGAAAGGCACTCCGTGAAGCCCTCGCAAGGCATAACATTGAGCAATTGGAACGTCAACACCGCAAAGGGTATGAACTGCAACCAATTGCCGCCGATGAGTTTTCAGTTTGGGAAAATGAGCAAGCTTGGGGTGATGAATGAAACACGGCGAAATCCGCTGGTACAAGTTCATAAAGCCGGATAAAAAAAGACCCGTTCTCATTCTAACACGCAATTCCGTGTTGGAATACCTTAGAGAAGTAACCGTTGCCCCTATTACAACGACTGTGCGTAACATACCGTCAGAGGTGTTTCTCTCCAAAACCGACGGTATGCCCCGGAATTGCGCTGTCAACTGTGACCACTTGCAAACAGTTGCAAAGGTGAAAATTGGATCACTAATAACATCCTTGCCATCTTCAAAGATGTATGATGTTGGGCGGGCAATACGATTTGCCTTGAATATTTAATATTTGATGCAGGTTGTCAACCACGGCATGAACTGGATTTGCAGGGGTGGTCCGCTCTTTAAAAAGCATGTTTGGGGTTAACGTGTTTTTTCAAAGTAATCATTGCCTGCTCTCCAGTGATGGTGGCCGTTATATGAAAAAAACAATCATAAAAACCTTACTTGTCTACGTGTTGTTAGCCCTATCTTCAAACGCCCACGCAGAAGTTTTAATAACTCCTCCAGTAAATCCCGGGCCCATATGTAGTTATTTATTCTATCTTCATGGTCAAATTGTTGAAGGTTCGAACGAACGTCCAATAAGCCCTGAATACGGTCCATACGAATATTATTAAATTCTTGAGGCGTTTTCTAATAAGGGCTTCGTAGTAATTGGCGAAATCCGTGCCAAAAAAACCGATTGAGATACTTATTAAAAAAAAGTTGAGGATTGGATCAGAAGCCTGATCAAAAAAGGTGTGCCACCCCGGAAATATATCTGTAATTGGAGCATCAAAAGGGGGCAATATTGCTGCCAGACTTTCATCTGATTTGCAAACACCGGATATTAACTATGTCATTCTTGCCGGGCTATTTGCCGGCCGAGAATCCAAAAGAGTTTTGAAGTTAACCGGAAGGGTGCTGTCTATCCATGACTCGGTGATAAATTTGCAATTATTCCGGATGGTTATTTCCGAGAATCGATAAACATGAAAGAAAAGAAAGTGATAATTACGAATACCGGTTTAGGTCATGGGATGCTATACAGACCATATGACGAGTGGTTCTCTGAAGCTTTATCTTGGATAGGTCCAAAATCCGAATGACATTATTCATGGTATGACGCAAAAGGAAGTCAAATGGCAAATGTTTACACCGGGCTGCATATCGCCGCTGGAGGGCTTACGTTAGGCAGCCTTGACAAAACGATCATTAATCAACCGTCGGTGAGTCAGCCGGTGAAACGGGCGTTCTTTTCTGAAGACTTGACAGAGCGTACGTGATAGCGTACTTTGTTAAAAAAATACTTGAGGTGAAATATGCCGACATTATCAGCTACCGAGGCAAGAGCCAAATTGTACCGCCTCATTGATCAAACATCGATATCGCATGAACCCATTGTTATTACGGGTAAAAGGGGTAATGCGGTTCTCATTTCCGAGGATGACTGGCGTTCGATCCAAGAGACCATCTACCTTTTGAACATTCCAGGTATGCGTGAGTCCATTCGTGAAGGATTAGCGACTCCCGTAGAGGATTGCACAGAGGAAATTGACTGGTGATCTGGACAGTTGTTTTTACGAAACAAGCCAGAAAAGATGCAAAGAAATTGTCTGCTTCAGGACTTAGATCAAAAGCTGAGGCAATATTGCAGATCCTACGTGAGAACCCTTACCAAAGCCCTCCTTCTTATGAAAAACTCGTCGGAGATTTGGCGGGTGTATATTCACGACGAATAAATATTCAGCACAGGATTGTTTACCAAACCCTTGAAGATGAAAAAACAGTTAAAGTTATTCGTATGTGGACACACTACGAATAGTTGAGCAGAACATCGCTTTCTTGGCAACAGGCGCAGCGGATATCGATACCCGCGGATGGCATGGCAAGCCTCTTCGGGTCCGCCGCGGAAAGTGATTTACAGGGAGCCGGGGTCATGCCTGGTGGCAACGGGTTGGCACGGAAATGAAGTATAAAAACATCAGGTCGATGCTGCACAACTTCGGGCATTCCTTCTGCAGTTTGATGAACTATGTGGATGGTGAGTACGTCATTGATATACTGCCGGACGTCATCAGGAAAGCGGATGGGCATGAAATCCATATCCGCTTCCCCAGCGGCGACATCGTCCCCGGGGTCAGATGTCCCGAGAAACTCCGCAAGTCCATCGACTATTACGTTGAATGGCTTCCCAAGCATGCTGCTTCACATGGTGTGGCACTTGTCCGTATTTCGGATATTCAACTCACGGTTACCGGAACGCATGCCGGCATAAGATACTCTGTCCAGGCAAAGGATGATCGTGGCGTCAAATACGACATCCCCATTGGGAACCTAACATGACGAAATGCGGAACAAGACAAATGGGGCATCAGCGGCGGGTCGTACCCCGGATGCGTTGGCGGGGTTATCAGGTCTTCGAAATTCGATCTTGGAACGCACCGGGAATGCAGATGAAAACAGTCTGAAAACCAAACGGAAAGGTAAAATGACATGGAAGAGATGATAGCATATTGCGGCCTTGTGTGCACAAACTGCCCGCAATTCATAGCCACTCAGAATGACGATGATGGTGCAAGGGAAAAGGCGGCAAAGCGAATCGCTGAAGAATTCGGACTGCATTTCAAACCTGAAGACATAAATTGCGATGGATGCCTTTCTTCGGGGGGCAGGCTCATCGGTTTTTGTAATACTTGTGAGGTTCGAAAGTGCGGTATCACAAAATCAGTCGAAAATTGCGCAACTTGTGATGAGCAACCTTGTGACAAGCTGAACAAGTTTCATGAATTCTCTTCGGATGCAAAAGCATCTTTTGAAGGGCTGTTAAGGAAAAAGAGATGATGTTTTAGTTTAATATCAAAAAATTCAGGAGAAATGTGCCTTCGGTGGCGCTTCAGAGGCGCTTATAAAGCCCGGCATTATAACCGTCGGCAACAGAGGAAATCTGGATACCCATTAAGGGATGAGATATAACAAGGGGCCGCACCGGGTTTTGTCCAGCGCGCCCGGCAAAAGCAAGCGACCTTTAACGTTCGACAGGACGAGAGCGATATGAGAACCCCCAATTCCGCACTGATCCTGGGCTGGGTCGCCCGCCTATGGTCCATCGCTTCCGTGGGATTGCTGTGTTCCTTTCTGTTTGGCCAGGGGATGCCGCCCTTGACCCTCAAGAGCGTGCTGTTTCCCTTCGGTGTCATGCTGGGCCTGGTCGTTGCATGGCGGTTCCAGAGAGTCGGAGGCCTGGTCGCGGCCCTCTCCGTTCTGTTGTTCTACGCCCTCGAGTATTTGGGTCACGGCAGGTTCCCGAGAGGTCCGTGGTTCTTTCTCATGGCGGCACCCGGCCTGGTTTTCATTCTTTCCGGTTACATGAGAGCAAAAACCATGAGCGACCCGGTTGCCGAAAAAAGCGTTTCGGGTGACCATTGACGGCAGGTTTTACCCGGGAACAGCTTGCCGCGAATGGGTGGTTGGCAATACCTTCAAAACAAAGGGAAATCATCCCCTTCTAAACAGACATGGCATGAACCCACGTTTTCCCATAATATTTTCCCTGTTTTTCCTGTTCCCCTCCTTTTCCGCCTTTTCCGGAGAATATGACGGGTCGGGGCCGCTGCTGTGTACGGTTAATCGCATCATAGAAGTCAACACCCTGAAAATTATAGATAATATCGATCCGGACACCATCGGATTGCCGGGCAAATTCATTATCGATTTCAAGAAAAATGTCATTTTTCCCACAAAGGACAACGTTGTCAGGCGCAAAATCGCAATCGAGCGCATGGAGCATGTGGAAAACAAGCTGATTCTCCAGGGAGCGGAAGAAGGAACCGCCAACGACGGCATTGGTTGGAGCATGTCGATTTCCAAAGAATCAGGGGAAATTGTTCTTACCGCGTCCGGCAAGAGGGTTGCGTACGTTGTGTTTGGCGCTTGCGTATCGGCGGGGGAATAGGGGAAATGAGAATGGGAAACGAAAATCCAAGGGAGGACCAATGGACTACTTTCTCGAGATTTATGGCACCTTGCCACGTGCGGGTCCCGGCTCAAATGCGTTGACCCGGAGAGCATTCGAGATGATACCCCACGTACCTTCAACGCCACGAATCCTCGACATCGGCTGCGGTCCCGGAATGCAGACGGTCGAACTTTTGAGGATCACGAACGGTACGGTTGTGGCCCTTGACCGCCTACCGAGCATGATTGCCCTGGTAAAGGCCGGAGCGGAAAGTGCCGGCGTCTCCGACCGCCTCGTAACGTTGGAGCAGGACATGAAGGAGATGGCTTTTCCGGGGTCCAGTTTCGACATCATCTGGTCCGAGGGAGCCATCTACAACCTGGGCTTTCTGGCCGGTCTCAGGAAGGTGAAGGAATTCGTGAAGCCCGGTGGCCATGTTGCGGTGAGTGAAGCCGTCTGGTTGAAGCCCAACCCTCCGCCCGGGGCCGTTGAATTCTGGCGGGAATACCCGGAGATTGACACCATCCAAGGGAAACTTGAAGTCATCAAGCACATCGGATACGAAGCGGTGGGTCATTTCATCTTTCCACCCACGGCATGGACCGAACAATATTATGACCCCATGGAGGAACGCATCGCCCTGAAAGCGGAAGCCTGGCAAGGCATTCCGGAAGCCGAGGCGGTCTTGAAAGAGGCGAGAAACGAGATTTCCACGTTCCGTCAGCACTCTGATTGTTTCAGCTACGCTTTTTTCGTCATGCGCAACTGAGCGGGTGTGTCCTACTTAAAGACTGGGAAAATAGCGTTGCCGGAAAACCGCAGCTCGAAAATCAGGAGCGAGCATGAATACTGAATGGTTTGAAAATGAATCTTTCTGGGAAGAGACATATGATTTCTTGTTCCCGGAGAAATTGTTTGTAGAGACCAATCGCCAGGTTGAAAGCATTTTAAAACTGATTGAGTTCCACGGTTCATCCGTATTGGATCTTTGCTGCGGGCCCGGCAGGGTGTCGAATGTCCTCGCCAGGAAAGGTTTTGCTGTAACGGGTGTTGATCGATCTTCATTCCTTATCAATAAGGCAAAGGAAAAGGCGGAATCGGAAGGATTGCCCGTGGAGTGGGTTTTGGAGGATATGCGCCGTTTTGTGCGACCGCTGTCGTATGATCTTGTGTTGAACATGTTCACTTCCTTCGGATATTTCGACGACAAGACCGATGACTTGAAAGTCCTTGAAAATGTTTTTCTTTGTTTAAAGCCGGGGGGATTCTTATTAATCGACGTAATGGGAAAGGAAAGGATGGCAAAGATCCTCCAACCCACCATGAGTGACCTGCTGGATGATGGTACGATCGTCGTACAGCGACCTGAAATTTTCGATGATTGGACGCGTGTGAAAAACGATTGGATCATCATAAGAGGTGATCATGCAAAGACCTTTACATTTCAACATACCGTCTATTCCGGGCAGGAACTAAGGGACCGGATGGCGCAATCCGGTTTTAAGGACATCAAGCTATACGGCGGTTTTGACGGTTCTCCCTATGACTTAAACGCACAGCGCCTGATTATTGTCGGCGCTAAACCTTTGTAACCCAATGGCATAAACACCCAAAAAAGAGGGAACCGCTGATGGATTTTGGAACCGTCTTGTATGAATCGAAGGACCGCGTCGCCACCATTACGCTGAATCGCCCCGAGCGGTTTAACGCAATCAGTGAAACCATGCCGGAAGACATCACCAAGGCGTTCGGTCATGCGGGCAATGATGATTCCGTGCATGTGGTAGTGCTCACGGGTGCCGGACGCGGGTTTTGCGGTGGATATGATTTAAAGGCTTACGCGGAGAAACCGGGCGGCAATCCGGCTATCCAGGATATGCCGTGGGATCCCATGATTGACCATGCCTTTATGAGCCGCTGTACGCAGAACTTCATGTCCATCTGGAGATGCCATAAACCGGTGATCGCCCGGGTCCATGGGGACGCGGTTGCCGGAGGCAGTGATATTGCCCTGTGCTGTGACATTATCCTCATGAATGAAAAAGCCCGCATTGGATATCCGCCTTCCCGTGTCTGGGGCTGTCCCACCACGGCCATGTGGGTGTATCGACTGGGCGCGGAAAAGGCCAAGCAAATGCTGTTTACGGGAGATCTGATATCCGGGGCAAAAGCGGCGGAAATGGGACTCATTCTTCAGGCGGTGCCATTGGAAGAACTGGATGAGACGGTTCATCAACTGACGAATCGAATAAAAGGCGTGCCAAAAAACCAGCTCATGATGATGAAAATGATGGTCAACCAGGCCTATGAAAACATGGGGCTGGCAAGCACCCAAACAATCGCAACCCTTTTTGACGGCATTGCCAGGCATAGTCCTGAAGGTATTTGGTTTAAGCAACGTGCGGAGGAAACGGGCTTTAAACAGGCTGTTAAGGAACGTGACTCGGGAGATCCGATACCGGGCAGCAAGAGATGACCTCAGCGCTTTCGGGAACCCGCGGCGTGAAAACGGGCAGGGCTTCCGCAAGGAGCAACGGTATTGAGGCTTATGGGAGGATATCATGGCAGAGGTCAAACCGAGTTTTACGGCAGAGGTCGGCGCTTTGGTCAGGAGTCTGGAAACCGAAAAGCCCGAGAATATTCGATTATGTGATGATCCTTTCGCAAAAGCGTTTCTGGGCAAGACATTGACGGCAATGGGCAAGATTGCGCCGCTAAAGAGACTTGGCCTTTGGTACCTTGAGAAAAAGCACCCCAGGCTGAAGGATTGTACTCCCGCACGCACCAGATACATCGACGCACATGTAGACCGCTGTATTGTTCAGGGGATGGAGCAATTGATCATCTTGGGGGCCGGTTACGACTCAAGGGCATATAGAATGGAAAAACTCAAAGAAAAGGTTACGGTGTTTGAAGTGGACCTGCCCGGGATCCAAAAGCTGAAGAAGGAAAAGCTAAGAGACATTATAGACCCCCTTCCAGGCAATGTGGTGTATGTGGCCATTGATTTTAACAAAGAATCATTGCCTCGGAAAATGCTTGAATACGGATATGATAAAGATAAGAAAAGCCTGTTTATCTGGGAGGGGGTAACGCCATATTTGACAGCTGATGCCGTTGATGACACTTTGCATTATGTGACGAGGAATTCAATGCCTGGCAGCTCGATCATATTCAGCTATATCCTCAAATCGGTTGTGGATGGGACTTGCCGATTGGAGAATGCCGCCTTGATCAAAAAGGTTTTCAATACGGGAAGTATTCTTGATTTTAAACACAAGCGGGGAGAGGCGCTCTTGTTCGGCATCGAAGAAGGCGCCATCCAATCATTCATGTCTGAACGAGGATTCCATGAAATCACGGACATATCCGGTGATTATTACGAAGCAGAGTATTTCACGGGAGAAAACCGTCATCGCAGAGGATGCTGTATGTGCAGGATCGTACACGCAAAAGTGAAGCCTTTTTAGTGAATAAGGCTGTTTGAGATGGAGAGACCATGGATCTCGGACTGAAGGATAAAACCGCCCTTGTGTTGGGCAGTACACGAGGGCTTGGATTGGCCTGCGCACAGGCCCTGGCAAGAGAAGGCGCCCGGGTTTGGGGCGTAGGTGTTAAAACCGTGTTCAATTTCTTTTAGACCCTTGGCTTTCGGCATTTATTGATTTGACCGGAATGAGAAAAGCGTTAACAATGGGGGAAACCTGACCTTCCTCCCCTGTCACTGCTCTATTAAAGGGGGTGATGCCGGGGTTCAATGAAATCATAGATACAAATCATATATACGGATCATGCCAAAAACAGATCGAAAAAAGACCACAACCATTCCCACGAAACTGATCGCGCCCTGCGGAATGAACTGCCGTATCTGCCTGGGGTATATTCGAGAGAAGAACAGGTGCCCGGGTTGCCGAATGATCAATCATCAAGATACGCAAAAATCGAAATACCGTAACAGATGCAGCATCAGAAACTGCGAAATCATCGCAACCGGTAAAACCAAGTATTGCTCCCGTATTTGTGAAGGTTTTCCATGCCCCAGGCTGAAACAGTTGGATAAGCGATACAGAACCAAGTATAAAATGAGCATGATTGACAATCTAAAAATGATCAATGAGGACGGGATCAGGCATTTCATTCGGAATGAAAAGGTGAAATGGATTTGTCCCGGGTGTGGTGAAATCATTTGTGTTCATCGGCCGGCCTGTCTTTCTTGTGGATATGGATGGCATTAGGACAAACCGACCCAATCCGGAGTTTCAGTGGATGGTCCGGCCTGCTGTGGCGGGAAGGAAAAAACATGTTCGTGAAAGTTTGTGGTCTGAAAACAAAGGAGCAGATCGACAAGGCGATTGCGTATGGATATGACGCAGTCGGTGTGGTAACCTACAATAAGAGCAAACGTTACTGCAAAAATGAAATCGCCGTTGAATTGGCCAACCATGCCAAAGGCAGGATTGTAACCTTTGTGGTGGGCCTTGCATATAAGGATGTGGAAGGCGTCGCTGACGCCTTTGACTATACTCAGATATATGAAGCAAAGCAGATCCCGAACCTGGCCATTGCCTCCAAGGAATTTCCACCGGCAACTCTGGAATATGAATACTATTTCTATGATGCAAGCATCGGCAGCGGGGTTTTTAAGGAATTCCCGGACTGGGTCAAAGAGAAATCAGACCAAATCATCATAGCGGGCGGCCTTAATGCGGAAAATGTGGGCTCGGTTATAGAAGAAATCAAACCGTTCGGCGTTGACGTTTCAAGCGGTGTGGAAACCGACGGCGTTAAAGACTTTAAGCTGATGAAGGCGTTTATTGAGGCGGTCAGATGCACTCGAACATGACCATAGAAGAAATCACATCCTTGGCCGACTTCCGCTCTGTTTATCCACTCATGGCGGAATTGCGCACAGGCCTCTCAGAAGAAGCGTATTTCGATTACTTGTCCTCCATGCGACGGGAAGGGTATCGGCTTTTCGTGCTTAAAGATAATCATACGCCGGTCTCTTTGGCCGGTGTTGTAATCCTCACGAATTTCTATTATGGACGACACGTTTGGATTTACGATTTGGTGACCACGCACGCTTCCCGCTCATGGGGGTATGGCAAGCGCCTTCTCGACCATATTGAGTCATGGGCGAAAAATAATGGGTGCGGTGTTGTGGCCCTGTCCTCTGGCCTCGAGCGAACGGATGCCCACAGGTTTTATGAAAAGAAGGCTGGTTATGAGAAATCGAGTCACGTATTTAAGAAGATATTCTCCAGAAGGAAGTCACCTCGGCCACACTTCGTCAATTGATCGGCCGTAAGCCACAAAAAACAACCAAATATGGGGAGGTGGGTATGATGAAGCACATTATTAATGCGGTGTTGGTCGCTGTAATCGTAGTGACATTTCATCACATTACTTTCGCATCGGACCAGCCGGAACCACGGCTAATTACAGTAACCGGAGATGCGGAAGTAAGGGTTGTTCCCGACGAGGTCATTCTTACGCTCGGAGTGGAAACCTGGAATAAAGACTTAAACATTGCCAAAAAAGAAAATGATCAAAGAATAAAGGGAATTTTAGATGTAGCTAAAGAAAACAGAATAGAACAAAAACATATCCAGACGGAGTACATCAACATTGAACCACGCTATGAAGATCGATATGAACATAAGAAATTTATTGGCTATTTTGTAAGAAAATCTATGGTACTCACCCTGAAAGATACATCCAAATTCGAGAGTGTCCTAAGTAAGGTGATTGAAGGCGGAGTGAATTATGTTCATGGCGTTCAATTTCGCACCACTGAACTCAGGAAGCATAAAGATGAAGCGCGTTCCCTTGCAATTAAAGCTGCCGAGGAGAAAGCAAATGATTTGGCCGGAGATCTGGGGCAGAAAGTTGGCAGACCGTATAATATTCAGGAAAATCCATCTGGATGGTGGTCGTGGTATAATTCATGGTGGGAATCACAATGGGGTGGCGGAATGTCCCAAAATGTCGTTCAAAACGTTGCCGGCGCAACGGAGCCCAGCAGCGGTATTGCCTTGGGACAGATTAAAGTAACTGCAAGAGTAACTGTGAGTTTTGAACTCGAATAAGAAGTATTGGCTAACAAGGAGGAGGAATCCATGAATTTCCCAAGACGCGCATTCACCGGCTATTTGGTCCTGGCCTTGGCCATACCCGTTTTTCTCTATGAAGCGGCATCGGCATGCACAAGTATTGTCTTGATGGCAGACGATGGTGTGGCCGTCTATGGACGGACCATGGAATGGGGCGCATTTGATCTTAATTCCCGCCTGGCCGTTGTTCCTCGCGAGTACGCGTTTCAGGGCCACACACCGGACGGAAAGCCCGGCCACCGTTGGAAGGCCCGGTATGGCGCCGTTGCCCTTGATGCCCTTCTAAAGGACTATTTTACCGACGGAATGAACGAAAAAGGCCTGGTGGTGGGTGTTCTCTATCTCCCCGGATTTGCCGAGTTCCAACCCTACGACCCGGATCAGGCCGGGATATCCATGGGGCCTCTTGATCTTGCCAATTATGTTCTCACCCAATTCGCTGCGGTTGATGAAGTGCGTGAAGGACTGAAAAAAATACGTGTGGTGCCTGTTCCGGAGCCTGTTCTCGGCGGTCCTGCACCGATCCACTTGACCGTGATAGAACAGAGCGGGAAAGCGATGGTGGTCCAATACCTTAAGGGGGAACTGAAGGTGTTTGACAACCCGCTTCGCGTGCTGACCAATTCGCCAAGCTTTGATTGGCATATGACGAACCTTCGAAACTACATCAACCTGTCGGCCGTTGCACTGCCGGCCAGGAAATTGGAGAATCTTGACTTTAGGCCCATCGGAGCCGGAAGTGGTTTGCTCGGCATTCCCGGTGACTATACCCCTCCTTCTCGCTTTGTTCGCGCCGTGGCCTACACGCAGACAGCTCGGAAAACGCCCGACGGAGATGAAACCGTGTACGAAGTATTCCGCATTCTGGACAATTTCAACCTGCCCCTTGGTACCGCGGAAGGTCCGGACTCCCGCCCTGAGTTGTTGAAGGGAATGCGGAGCTCAACCATCTGGACGTCTGCCGCGGATACCGGAAATCTCAAGTATTATTATCACACGCAGCACAATCGCAAAGTGAGAATGGTCGATCTCAGAAACATCGATTTTTCCCCAAACAATGAAGGAATCAGACACTTTCCGTTGGACAGGGAGAAATCACAAGAGATCGAGGATGTGACGCCGCAATGACATGCACGTAAGGCGGTTTTCCGCTGACCGTTTTAAAGAGTCCTTAACACCCGGGGCCGACGGTTTCAGGTTCGGAAGAGCCAGCGTTTTTTTGATGGCAGAGCTTCAAAAAGATCATAGTTGCGCGATGTTGAAGCCTGTCGTAGGTAGGAAAGGTGGTGGAGATTGGATAGATCGGTTTATGCCAGCGTTGGGAGAAATGAGGACACAAAGGGTATTGCCAGGCGCGTTGCGCAGATCAGCGTATCAGCCATTAAACAGATGCCCGTGCTTGCCAGCAAAATCGAAGGGTGTATTTCCCTTGGGCAGGGAATCCCCTCTTTTGAAACTCCCTCCTTTATCTGCAATTCCGTGATTGAAGCCCTTAGAAATGATGCGCTTATCGGCAAATATTCCCTTCAACCGGGAGTACCTGAGCTGAAACTCGAAATTGCCCGTTATCTAAAAAGAACAAAAAAAATGGCGGTAGACCCCGAGACTGAGCTTTTCGTCAGTTGCGGTGCCATGGAAGCCCTTGCAGGCGCCATTAGTACCATCATCGACCGGGGGGATGAAGTGCTCATTCCATCGCCGAACTACTCCTCCCACATCGAACAGGTTCTGTTTGCGGAGGGGCGGCCCGTTTTCGTCCCCCTCCTCGAGGAGTGCGGTTGGCAATTGGATATTGAAGGATTCAAAAGCGCCTTAAGCGAAAAAACCAAGGCGATTTTGCTATGCAACCCCATGAATCCCACGGGAGCGGTCTTTCGGGAAGCGGATTTGAGGGCTCTGGCGGAGATGGCCCTCGAACGAAATCTGTTTATCATATCAGACGAAGCCTATGATTTTCTCCTCTATGATGGCCTTCCTCATTTCAGCCTGGCATCTGTTCCGGAGTTGAAGGACCTTTTGATTACCTGCAAGAGCTTCAGCAAAATGTATTGTATGACCGGATGGCGGGTGGGATACATGGTTGCTGCAGCCCGCATTGTCGATCAAGTATTGAAGGTTCACGATGCCTTTGCCATCTGCGCGCCCACCATCAGCCAGTATGCAGCACTCTCGGCGTTAAAAGAGACCAACGGCAAAGATGGCGAAGGGGATCGTTTTATCGCGAAACTGGCTGAAGCCTTGGGTTCCAGACGTGATGCGGTGTGCCAGCGCCTTGACCGCCTCTCCGGCGTTTTCTCCTATCAGAGGCCGGAAGGCGCTTACTACGTGTTCCCCAGAATCGAACTTGAAAACAAGGATGATATGGATCTGGCGCTGAAACTGCTTCATGAAGCGAGGGTCATCACTATTCCGGGAAGCGGTTTCGGTCCCACGGGTGCCGGGCATATTCGATTCTCTTTCGGGGCGCCCGAAGAAGACATTCACAAAGCGTTTGACCGGATTGACACCTGGTTCGATGAGCGCCTTTCATCGGCGAAAGGGGGTTAGGCCATGGGTGAAGACGTGTTTGTGATAAGCGGTGCGGGTTAGGGGTTGTTTTCCAAAAGATAGCTCACCCAAAAATCGCCCTCCATCTAAAAAGAAAATCTCCATTTCAAAACAACATCTTGGGATTTGCTGCATTAGCATAAAATCACTACTATTTTTTTATAGCGCTTGACATTTGTGGACTAATTAATTACTGGGAAACGGTGATTGTATGAACCGTTATGATTTGTGCGGAAAACCGGCGAACCCGTGGAGAATAGGAAAACCGGTGAGGCGGCGGGATCCGTTGATCCGTATCATCTCACTGGCATCTCCACAACTGATTGGATATACTTGGAAAGAGGACGTCTGAAAATGGGAAAAAGCATTTTCTACAGACTCTTCGGCTTTGGGAAGCTCCCAAAGGCAATGATACCGATTCTCGAAAGTGAGGGGATCATCCTTGAAGATCAAGGTGTGTGGGGTTCAATGACCTATCGGAAGTTCCGGGCGCCCGGGCGGATCTACAATTACAGGAAATCAGGCATTGTTGGATCTTTGGTGATAACCAATCGAAGATTTGCAGCCTTTGCCTTTTCAAAGCCGTTGGTCAACCTGCCGTTGGAGAGTGATCAATTGGGCCTGCTTGCCCTATCGGTGCCAAGGAAGAATAATTTCCTGGTGAAGTTCAGTGCGGCGGACTTTCATGAGGACCGGAAGGGTACCATAGAGTGTCGTTTCAAAACGGAGCTGGCGGAAATTTTTCTTGAGGTATTGAATTTTCCGAATGCCTGATATATGTCATTTGCTGAACACGGAGACAGTTTATGGTGTTTCCAAACAGAGACCGTCGAGCCTATTTGTTGAGGAGAGCGCTATGTTCACCATGATGGAGATCATCGAAATCGCCATCCGAATAGAAGAAAACGGCGAAAAGGTCTACCGCGATGCATCGGAAAAGGTTTCAGATCCTTCCATTGTTTCATTGCTTGGGTGGCTGGCCGATGAAGAGCGCGAACACGTTCGGTGGTTTTCCGACCTGAAGGATACCCTCAAGGAAGCGCCCGTGGATCCTGAAGTGGGAGAGATGGGCCGGGCTTTGCTCATGGAGATCGTGGGAGACCAGACCTTTTCCCTCAAAGAAAAGGCGCTTCCTGAAATAGGCGATCTAAAGGAAGTCCTGAGGATTGCCCTGGATTTTGAAAAAGACACGGTCATTTTTTATGAAATGATCGCATCTTTCCTGCAAAAAGATGATGCCCTTGCCAAATTGACCCAAATCATTCAGGAGGAGAACCGGCATGCTGACATTCTGTCCGAATTCCTCCATAAAGGGAACGTCCAACTCCCTACTTTTCCTCAAACTCCTCACCGATGAGCCTCTCTCCGGCTTTCTGACGCAGAGCACGAAATTTACCCATATACCGTGTGGTCATCAAACGATCGCCGGTATCCCCCATGGAAATGTTCTCTGGGGATAGGATAAGAATATTCTTAGGCTTTTCGAGTTTACCGTATTGGCTGGGGCCGGTCCTGGCGAGGGTTTCCTCGAAAAAAACGAGGTTATCGTGTCACGATCCCATTTCATGGCGGTATATATTATTAGGGGATGGAAAAGGGTCCTTGGATCATCTTTTTTATGAATCCATGGATTTACCGGAACGGCTTGGGGGGAGTTCACCGAAGCGGAAAAAACAATTCAGTTATTGGAGGATAACCATATGGATCATCGATTGACACAATTGCTTTCAACGGGATTTATTTTTCAAACCTGCGCTTTTGCTGTTTTTCTGGCGTTTGCGGGCTGTGGCACCCGGGAGGAGATAGCGCAACCCATGGAACGGATGCCCGTGAAACAGATGTCACTCCAGGGGATGAACATAAATTATCTCGATATGGGGGAAGGGGACCCCCTGGTTTTGGTTCACGGGATCCCCACATCATCATTTCTCTGGCGAAATATGATCCGGGAACTGGCGGCTCACGGAAGGATCATCGCTCTCGATTTGCCCGGTTTCGGCCTTTCGGATGCACCCTTAGGCGGGGATTATTCGATTTCCAATTACGCACGGATTTTTGAGTCCTTTATGACAGCTTTGGAAATTGAACGGGCGACACTGGTGTGTCATGACTACGGTGGCCCTGTTGTGCTTACCTATGCCCTTCTGCGTCCGGAAAAGTACCGAAGGCTGATCATTCTTGACACCTTTCTTCACAATGATTTGCCGCCGTTACCTTTTTCCATGAAGATTGCCGGAATTTGGCCGATCGGCGAAATCATCATGGCGCTTTCAGGACAATCGGTTGCCAGGTCCGGCCTGGAAATGGGGGTCGCTGACAAAACCAAGATTACGGACGAATTGGTTCGGATTTATTACAGCCCCGACGGAGACACCGACAAAATAGGCCGGTCAATGCTCGGAACCCTTCGAGCCGATTATTCAGAAGAGATTGCATTTATAGAAAAGAACCTCGGAACCGTTGACAAGCCCACGCTCATTATCTGGGGAGAAGATGACAAGTATCTTCCTATTCATCTCGGGCAACGCATCCATCAGGATATTCCCGGATCCACAATGCACACGATTCCCAATTGCGGGCATTTTGTTCAGGAGGATCAGCCGAAGTCGGCCACGCGCATTATCGAAGCGTTTCTGAATGATACCAAAGAACCGTAGCATTTCCTGGAATGGCTGAAAGACCCATAACCCTTTTGATGCCCGGAAACAATCAGCACGCGGCATTTGCGGTCCCATCTGACATGTGATACGCTCTTTCAATGGTGCATGGGCTTTTCCTCCGGTCCGGCCCAAAAAAGGAGGGCGTACAGCAAAAACAGGTGATGACCATGTATGAAAATGAACAGGAAATAGCGGGCCGCGCGGCAAGATCCGCGGGTGATATGCTGAAACACAAATTCGGAAATGTTCAACAGATCCGCAAAAAGGGAGAGACAGATCTGGTAACGGAAGCAGATCTGGCAGCTGAAAAAATAGTCATGGAAATGCTGCACCATTATTTCCCCAAGGACAATATTCTGTCTGAGGAGGCGGGAGGCTTGGGTGGCTCTTCCGCCAGGACCTGGATCATCGATCCCCTTGACGGAACAACCAATTTCACCCACGGATATCCTTTTTTTGCTGTTTCCATCGGCCTTGAAGTGGAAAACGAGGTGGTTCTGGGTGTTGTTTATAACCCTGCCATGGACGAATTCTTTGAGGCGCGAAGGGGGACGGGGGCTCTGCTGAACGGCAACCCCATTCATGTCTCCCATGCGGAAAAACTGAAGGACTCGCTACTGGCCACCGGCTTCCCCTATGATCTGGAAAGGGGAGGGAACCGGCTGTTTGAATGGTACAGGGTCATGTCCATGGCCTCTAGGGGCGTTCGACGGGCGGGAGCCGCGGCACTTGATCTGTGCTATGTGGCCGCGGGGCGTCTGGACGGTCTTTGGGAAGAAGGCCTGAAGCCCTGGGATGCGGCGGCCGGAGTGGTCATCGTGAAGGAAGCGGGCGGGCAATTGAGCACCTGCCGCGGGGAGCCTTATACGCCGTACCGGGAGAGCATTATCGCCTGCACCCCGTTGATCCATGAAGAGATGATCCAGCTGCTGGATCAATGATTCAGTGAGGTGCCCGCGAATTGTGAGACCGTAATCCGTTTCGAGGGGCTGTTGACATGGATAAGAAACAGAATTAAACTGATACCTTGGATCGCGGTATGAAATGATATTACAAAAATGATTCAAATGAACAAACCTTTAACAGAGGGGAGTCGCACGCTCCAATCAGGTAGGTTAACAATCAGTATTTCACCAAAGGGAGGAGGATTGTGTCATGAACAGAAGAGTTTTGCTGATGGTCATCGCTGTCTTTTTCTTGGCAATGGTTGTTACGCCAGTCAGTGCGGGGGAACCCAAAATCGAGGATTACATCTTCATATGGCATGTGGCGAAGTCAGGGGATGTGGTGATGGATATCGAGAAGACCCAGAAGACCCTGCAGGTCGTGCTGCGCAGCCCCGGAGGCGCCCTCGGTCGTATATCCGCCACCCCTTCGCAAGCAGAGATGATCGGTGCGGTCATGAAAAAGGCCAATGAATACTACGACAAACAGTCAAACAGCCAGGATTCAAAGTCGGAAGACATGGTTCCCGCCGGCGATTACAAGGTCTATTTCACCTCCAAAAGAGGCAGGGATTTCAAGGTCAGTGTGAGAGGTCCCAAGACCTTTGGCGGGGCGGCCCTCATGGGACAGGAGGATGCCATCACCCTGTCGGAATTCATGATGAAGGCCAAAAAGTACGCCGCATTGGTGAACAAGAAGATCAACCCGTGATCCCATGAATTGCGGGTTTTTTTCCAAGAACCGCGTGCCGCTTCCCTCATTGCTTTTATTAAAGAATATCATTGGTATGGCGGTCCGTTTTCCGTGAGCCGGCCGGGATCATTCCGGGAATGGATCCTGGGGAGGATTGATGGAAAAGATCATCGGGCCCTATAAGAAACCAAAAGCCGCATTTCATCCGTACGATCCCAGAGCCCCGGAAGTGGCCGGGCGATTAAAAGGAATCATCGAAGCCCACAATTCGGAAGTGACCATCGAGCACATCGGCAGCACGGCGATCCCCGGATGTGCCGGCAAGGGAGTCATAGATCTGATAGCACTCTATCCGACGGATCACCCGGATGTTGCGGTTGGGGTCCTCTCCAAATTGGGATTTCAACGGCAGGGCAGGGAATTCAGGAACAGGTTTCCCGATGAACGGCCCGTAATGATGGGCACGTATGATTACGATGGAAAATCCTTTCTGGTTTACGTCCATGTGATTCGTGAAAACGCCCGCGAGGCGGTCCGTTTTCGTATCTTTCGTGACCGCTTGCGCGATGATGTTTTGTTGCGGTCCGAATATATGGCGGTGAAGAAGCGGATCATATCGGAAGGCATAACCGACACGGATGATTATGTGGAAATGAAGCGATCCGTTATTCGACGGATACTGGGTGCCGATTATGATGAATAAACCTTGATCCCCATACCCCCGGTTGGTAGGATGCTATGGTGATGGCTCACGGGATGAAAGGCTTCAACCGAAGATAGCGGAAGGAGGGGCAAAAATGAAAGAGACCGATCGCAGGTACCTGAACAATATGCTGGAAAACACAAAGGAAGCTTTGGCGCTGGTTCGGAATCGGACCAGGGAGGATCTGGACGGGGACAAACAATTGACCCTTTCACTGTTGAAGTATCTTGAGATGATCGGGTTTGCCGCATCCAGGGTATCCGGTGAATGCCAGAACGCCTGCGAACCCGTCCCCTGGGATCAGGTCATCCGGATGAAGCAACAGGTTGTTCACACCTATTGGGAAATCGACCGGGATTGGATATGGGAGCGGATGGAAAAAGACCTCCCGGCCCTTTCAAAGTCCCTGGAAATCCTGCTTTCCTGAGGAGGCCATGAAAAGCGGAAGACCCGCATTGACGTTCGGTCCGGTCCTGGCCCTATTGATCATCTTCTTCCAGTTGCCCATGGCGGGTGCCGCAAATTGGGATGCGCTGGTCAAGCGGCTGGCCGGGGACGGGTTTTCAGAAGCGTGGCTGCACCGGCAGTTTGATCATCCCCAATTGCAGTTTGATCCGTCCATCATGGCCGTTAAGATGAAGACCCTGTACAAGACCAAGTTCGGCGATCCCAAGGTGAGGGAACTCCAGAAACGGCTTGCTTATTTGGGGTACAAACCGGGAGGGGCCGACGGTAAAATGGGGCCCAAAACAAGAAAGGCCATCCGATGGTTCCAGGCGGCCCGCGGGCTGCCGGTTGACGGCAGGTTTTCGGAAGACCTGCTGTCCATGGTCCTGAAGGAACGACAAAAGGCGCCGAAAAATGTTCAAATACCGCCGCCGAAACCCGGCCCCTCCGTTTACCGAAGCATCATGACCCAAGAGCGTTTGCTGGAAGCGAAACGGTTTCTGGCGGCCAACCGGAAAATCCTGCTGCGCCTGGAGCGGCATTATGGCGTGCCTTCGGAGATTGCCGTGGGCATCCTCACCGTCGAAACCCGTCTCGGGACCTATCTGGGTGAGAAGAGCGCCTTTCTGACCCTGGCCAGCATGGCAAGGTGCGACGATTTTGGTTGCATTAAAAGTGCTTTCAAGGGTCAGCGCCTCGGCAATCGGGAGGTGCGATGGCTCAAAAGGCGGACCCTTCAGAAGTCCCGATGGGCTTACAATGAATTAAAATCCCTGCTTATCTATGCGCAACAAACGGGTCTCGACCCTTTCAATATCCCAGGATCTTTCTACGGTGCCATCGGTATTGCGCAGTTCATGCCCTCTCAGGCCCTTCGCCATGGCGTGGACGGAAACGGCGACGGTATCGTGGATCTTTTTGTACTGGAAGACGCCCTCTTCAGCATGGGCCATTACCTCATGTCAAACGGGTGGCGGGGAAGTATGCGGAGCCAACGAAAACGGCGCCGGGCCATCTATAATTACAACCACAGCCGAATCTACGTGAATACGGTTTTGGCGGTTGCCGACTATCTGGAAACGGACAAAACGGTGGTTGATTGAGACAAGGCTGGCCAATAGCGGATGATTACCGGTATGCTTTAAGGGCTTTCTCCCTGGTTTTGAATACGTCGAAAAGATCCGGAAATCCCATCAATTCAAGAATGGCGTTGACCTGTTTCTGAGCGCAGCAAAGACCCATCCTGCCACCCTTATCCTTCAGACTTCTGTGGCAGGCGAGAAGTGCGCCGCAGGCCATGCTGTCCAGAAACCGAATATTGGACAAATCAAATATCACCTGGCTGTTTTCTTTGATAACCGGGGCGATGGACGCATTAAAGGCAGGGACCGTTGCCGCTTCAAAGCTTTCACCCGGCAGCGTAACGATTACCGCATTTTCTGATTTCTCCATTTTAAAGTTCATCTGTTTTGCTCCTTCAACCGGTTCAGCGGTCTAAAAGTTTGATCAGGGAGACGATGTTCTTCCCATCCGGGGTATGTTCGTATGTAATCCGGTCCACGCAGCGATCTATCAGGTAAAGACCGAAACCGCAGTCGGCTTCGCCGTGAAGAACGGGCGAGGGCGCTTTGTGGGGCTGAGTGAACGGTTTTCCCCAGTGGCTCAGCCGGACCCGTATTTGCGCTTCAAAGGCGCCGATTTCAACCGCGATGCTTCGGTTTTTGCGGTTTTCGTAAGCATGCCTGATAATGTTGCTGGCCGCCTCATGAACGGCCAGTTCCAGTTCCCAGACATATTCCGTGAGGAGCCCGCAGCCGGTTTCACCCATACAGAAATCGCGAACAAAACGGCGCAACCTGGGCAGGTGTTCCATGCGGGACCGGATTTCCATATTGCAGGGCCGGCAAAACATCTTGATGCTGGTCTCCCCTATCACTTTCCCTTGATTGGCGGCTTAATCAGAGGAATGAATTTTCGATTGGCGCCCGGAAAAGGGTATTTATCCATTTCCCGAAGCCGAACCCAGCGGAAATCCACCGGTCCTCTCAATTTGACCCTGCCGTGCACGTAGGTGCATCGAAATACATCCATCACAATTCTGAAATGGGTGTAGGCATGGTGAACACGCGCGATGTGCTCTTCCGGTTTCACCGTCAGATTTACTTCCTCCTTTATCTCCCGAATGCACCCTTTTATGGGTGTTTCGTCATCCAGGACTTTGCCCCCCGGAAATTCCCAGAGACCGCCCAGCAGGCCCTCGGGCTTCCTCCGCGTGATGAGAACTCTGTCCTCTTTCCAGATGATGCCCACCACGATGTGATGTTCCGGTATCCTCCCTTTCTTGATGCGTTTCGGGTATTGTTTCACGGCCTTTTCCATAAGGGCGCGGCATTCTGGGGCCATGGGGCATGTGGTGCATTGGGGATGTGCCGGGGTGCACACCAGGGCTCCCAGTTCCATCATGGCCTGGTTGAAAAGACCGGGGTCGGACCTGTCAAGGAATGCCGTTGCCCTTTCTTCAAAGCGCTTGGCTGCCTTGGGGTCGTTGACCGGAGCATCGATCATTTGAAACCGGGAAAGAACTCTTTTCACATTTCCGTCCACGACGGCCCGGGGTTCCCCGAAAGCGATGCTTGATACGGCTGCGGCAATGTAATTTCCAATGCCCGGCAGGGTTTTGAGGACCGTGTAACGCCCGGGCAATACGCCGCCGTGATGGGCCACGATTTCCTGTGCCGCCCGGTGCAGATTGCGGGCTCGGGCATAGTAACCAAGGCCCTCCCAGAGCTTCAACACCTCCTGCTGGTCGGCCTTTGCCAGGGCCAGGGGATTCGGAAAAGCTTCGAGGAAACGGCCGTAATAAGGGATGACCGTCTTGACCTGTGTCTGCTGGAGCATGACCTCGCTCACCCAGATGGCAAAAGGGTCGCTTGTGGTTCTCCACGGCAGGGAGCGCTGGTGCTTGCGGTACCAGTTTAACAGGTTTTTGTGAATGGCTTCATGGATCAAGGGGCACCGGCTTTTTTCTATCCTTTCGTCACATCTTCGTAAAGATCTCTTCGGTCGATGATTCTTCTGGCCTTGAATTCGGTTCTCTCCAGCGTACCGGCTGGCTGCATTTGCACCACCGTGCGCAACCCCATCTTTTTGAGAGTGGTTTCGAGCTGTTTTGACAGTTCTGATGCCGCGGCATTATCCAAACCCGGTATTGTTTCCGCCTGCACAATCAGCTCATCCATTGTCTTTTCCCGGGTGATGACAATGCGAAATTCATCTCCGAACCCATCAATGCTCCGGATGGCGTTTTCAATGGCGCTGGGGTATACGTTTTCCCCTCTGACCACGAACATGTCGTCGGCACGACCGTAAACGCCTGCCGGCAGGCGTGGGTAAGTGCGGCCGCAGGGACACGGTTCGAGGGTCCATTTGGCAATATCCCCCGCCCAAAACCGTATCATCGGTTGGCTGGTGCGCTCAAGGTGGGTGTAGACGGTAACCCCTTCTTCGTCATAGGGAACGCGTTTCTTTGTCACCGCATCCACCAGTTCGCCGTACACAATATCCTGCCACAGATGCATGCCCCGCCGGTATTCGCATTCGCCGTTGGTCATCCAGGGCGTCATTTCGGCGGTGGAACCGGAATCGATGCAGAGACCGCCGTAGGTTTCTTCAATCCGTTTCTTGGTGGCGGGAACACCTGCGCCCGGTTCCCCGGAGAAAAAGAGGATGCGGAAACCAAAATCGGTTGCCGGGTCCACCCCCATGGACCGGGCTTTTTCGGCCAGATAAAGGCTGTAGCTGGGAGTGCCGTAAAAAACGGTCGGCTTTACCTCCCGAATCCACTCGATGGCCCGTTCGGTCTGGCCGGGTACCCCCGCACCAAAAGGAAATGCCGTAGCCCCCAGCCGCTGAACGCCCGCCAGGGCCCCCCAGCTTCCCATGTAGAGGCTGAAAAAGGATCCGATGAAAACCGTGTCCCGAGGGCGCATTCCGAAACCCCACATGATTCTGGCATGGGCATCACCGATGCGTGCCATGTCGCCACGGCTGATGCCGAATGCCGTGGGCTTTCCGGTGGTACCCGAAGTGCCGTGAACCGAGGCGATGTCACCCCTTTTGATGCAGAGATTGCTGCCAAAAGGGGGATGTCTTAGCTGGTCCTTACGGATTTCCTCCTTGGTGACAAACGGGATTCTTTCAAAGTCCGAAAGTGTTTGAACGTCTTCCGGTTTTACGCCTGCAGCGTCCCATTTTCGCCGGTAAAAGGGGGAATGCCCGTAGGCATATGCCAACTGGGCCTTCAGTTTGGGCAGAATCACCGTTTCTTCCCGTTCCAGGGGGTCCATGGTCTCCAGCGGTCGGTTCCAGTAGGGACTGTCGTTATCGGGCATGTATGCTTCGTCATACTGCGGGGGCCAGTTCTGGGGCATGGTTTTTCATCCTTTTGCTGAAAAAGTTGACGATACGCTGTTCCGGCTATCCGAGCATCTCCAGAAAGGTGTCGATCCGCATGAGGGTTTCGGCTTCCGAATATACCCGCTCATCAGCATGGTCACCCTCCAACACCAATACGGGAATGTTCATTTCTTTACGGATGATGTTGGCCGCATCCGGCAAACCAACGGACAGGACACGGCAGCTTCTGTTGGAGTGGGCGACAACCCCATCGATGCCATAGGCGCTAATGTCCTCAATCAATTTCTCGATATGATCATCGAGACTGGTGTTCAGTTCACCCTCCAGGGATTTCCGGGCAAGCCCTTCAAGGGGGTCGTTGTTGTCCATGCGGGTAACCCCCCAGATGTATTGACAGTAGTCGCTTATGGGAAAGATGCAGCCACGGCTTTCAAAAACTCCCAGAAGTTTGAGGTTATACCAGAAAGGGATATTCAGCCACAAAAGACGGTGCTTTTCTTCATCCCGCCCAAGAATTCCTCTCCCTTCCGCCACCCGCACGGATGTTTCGTGGTAGATTTTCTCCATGAGGTCCGCCCCTTCTTTGGTGCCGGCCATGACGATCAGGACGAAAAGGGCATTGCTCAAATCGGATAACCCCAACGGAGCCGGAACGGTCTTTTGAAGTTCCAGGAGCCGTTGCCAGAAGGCGACTGTCCTGTCGCTCTGGTAAACGGCATGGGCCAGCTTCTCGGGGCTGATGTCGGTGCCCAGGAATTCCTCAATTTGCCCAATGGCGGCACGGATCTCTTTCTTGGCAAAATCCACATAATAGTCGGGCATGTTCAAAGGGTCCATGACCCGGGGCGTGTTGACGAACACCATCGGTTTTTCGTGAATTTCCCGCAGGGTATCCCACCATTTGAAATAGTGGGAGCAGGCGCTGCTGGTGATGAGAAACAGGTCCGGATCACCGATGCCGCCATTGGGCGGATCATCCTTTTCAGCATGGGTATACCCCAGGTTGTTTCGACAGTAGGAGCAAATATCCTGTCCGTATTGATACGCCTCGGCTTTTGCGCAGTATCGGGGAGAGGCGTGTCTGGCGGCACAGACACAGGCATAGTTTTCGGGAAAAGCGGGCTGTATGCCGGCGGCGTAGGCCACTTCGATGAGCGGGTTTGAACTCATGAGGGTGTATGCCAGGGGCCTAACACGGCGCGTATTGCTGTAATGCTGCTTCATGGCTAGGGCGATATCCCTGTTAAAGGCGGGCCGCTTGTGCTCAACGCTTTTCATTTTGGTTCTCCTCCACTTGGTGATTGTCCCGAATCATTTCCACAAACGCCTCGATCCGTGTCCGGAGCGGCCCCATGGCGCAAAGGTAATCGGTTTCAATGAGGATTGTCGGGATGCCGAGTTCCTTTCTGATTTTCTGGTCCAGCAAGGGATAATCGAATTTTTCAGTTTCGCAATTCCTGTTGATGGCAAAAAGCACCCCCTTTGCACGGGACTGAGAGACCAGGTCCTTGATATAAGAAAACCGATCCTCGATGGCGGTATTGAACCCGCATGGGGTTCTGGCGTAGGCCGCGGCAAGGGCCTCCAGAGGATCTTTTTCCATGGACACATCGGTGCAAAAGGACCTTTGGCCGTTGTTGCAGTCATAGACCGGAGCCACGGCGCCAGCTCCGGTAATCGTCTCCAGCAACCGGGTATCCAGGACGCATCCCCCCGAAAGAAGAAGCCTGACCTGGGGCGGATCCGCCGCGGGGAATCCTTTTAAGTGAGGCGCACCATTCAAGAGTTCTTCCAGCAGTTCATTATGGGTTGTTTTATCCAGAAAAAATCCGCTCATGACCATATGAAATCCGTCCAGATTGGAAAAGGGTGATTCGGGATTTTTTGCGAGCTTGAAGGCTTCTCTTAAAAGTGCTCTGTTTTTATTGAAGATGGTGATGGCGTCTCTTAGGACATCACCGGTGATTTCCCGGTTTACGAAAGACCCAACGTTTTCTTTGACCCGTTCAAGTTCCTTCCGAAAAAACCACAGGGTGTCGGGGGTTTTTTTCCAGGGGATGTTGATGTGGTCGATGAAGTCAAAGGGATTGTGCCGCCGCCATGTCTGATACAGAAAAGTGACGGCCTCGCAGCTTCGAGGGAGAATGACGCCGTCCAGGTACCCGTGCACCCCTTTCAGAACCTGGTCCCACTGGGCTCTCACATACCCGCATAGGAAGGTCTGAAGATGGTCGTCCGCCAGAGTGATGGGATCACCCAGGCTGGGATAGAGTTGAACCGGATGAATTCCCGCCGCATGAAGGATTTCCCCCGGAAACACCGGAAAGAAATAGCCGATCATTTTCTTTTTGTTCCGCGCTTTTAGGGTTTTCAGAAACCCCGGCCCCTTTTGGACCACATCAGCCATCTCTTTTAAAACGGGATGCATTGAAAACTCCTTTTTAGTGTTCAGGTTTTCGGTGTTCCGGAGGGATTCCCAAGCTCCGTTTTCCTGGCACCTGGACGCTTATGGGTTACGGGCATCGCCCGCGCTGGAAATCATTGGGAACCTGAAATGACGGTGACGCCCGGAGGGGCGGCAAATTGGAAGAATTCCTCTTCAAAGGTCCTGCCCAAGTCGAAGTCGCCCAGATTGAATTTGGTAACGCTTCCCAAGGCATTAAAGATGTGAACGGAGCGAATGTTATGCCCGGGACCTACGGTCAGCGCGATACGGTCAATTTCCTGCCAGGGCGGATCGGGAACCAGCACCAGCTCATTGTCTCCTTCTTTGTTCTTTTCCGCCAGCCGCACCTTAAAGGAATCGCTGACATCTGCCAGGCCGCGAAAAATGTCGCTTAACAGCCGAAGTTCCCTGCCGAAATCTTCTGCTTTGTAACGGTGGGCTTCCTTTTTTTGTGGAATATACCACCACAGAATGTCGCCGTTGGCCACGATTTTTTCGGTTTGTGGCTTTTCCTGGTCAAGTCTCAGAAAATGGGGGGCCTTGAAGTAGATGATACCGGAGGCCAAATCTCCCGCAGCCTGAGTGCCCAGCATGCTCATGGACCGGGTGACGACCTCGCGGGTGTAGGGGACCGAAAGGCCCGAAGCGGTACCGTAGCGATGCCTGATTCCCTCAAGGATATCAGACGTGCTCTCCTCTCCATGGGCCAATGGAACGGACAATATCATCAAAAGGGGCACGATCAGGACTGTTCTGAACATGTCATCCTCCTTTTCTACCGAAGACTTCCCGTGGACGGACCCCGTCCGAGGGTCCGACAATCCCTTCTATTTCCATGGCTTCGATCATTCGTGCGGCCCTGTTGTACCCCACCCGCAGCCGGCGCTGCAGCATGGAAATGGAGGCCTGCCCGGTCTGACATACCACTTCAATGGCCTCGTCGTATTTTTCATCCAGATCAAGGGGTTCGGCATCTTTGCCGTCATCCTCTTCCATATGAGACAGAATGGTGCCGTCATAGTCCGGTTTTTTCTGGCTCCTCAGGAAATCAGCCACACCCTTCACCTCCTCATCGGAGATGTATGCGCCGTGGACGCGCATGATACGGCCCACACCGGGGGGCATGAACAGCATATCACCATTTCCCAACAGATGTTCCGCCCCGTTCGTATCAAGGATGGTCCGGGAGTCCACCTTGCTGGATACCTGGAATGACAGGCGGGTTGGAAAATTGGCTTTGATAATACCGGTTAAGACATTCACGGATGGCCGCTGTGTGGCGATGATCAGGTGAATCCCCGCTGCCCGGGCCATTTGCGCAAGGCGCGTAATGGACTCCTCCACCTCTTTGCTACTGACCATCATGAGATCCGCCAGTTCATCGATAATGATGATGATATAGGGAAGATGGCGATCAATGCCGCGATCCTCGCCGGTCTCTTCCTGAGGGTCTTTCTTTTTTTCCTGTTTTTGAATTTTTCGATTGTAGGAATCAATGTTTCTGACCCCCCGATCCGAAAGGAGCATGTATCGCCGTTCCATCTCCGAGACCGCCCATTTGAGGGCCTTGTTGGCGTCTTTCGGCTGCGTTACCACCGGGTGAAGGAGGTGCGGGATGTCCTGGTAGACGGACAACTCGATCCGCTTCGGGTCCACCATAAGGAACCGCACGGTTTCAGGGGTTACCATGTACAGGAGACTCTGAATCATGGCGTTTAAGGAAACGCTTTTGCCGGTTCCGGTGGCTCCCGCCACCAGGAGGTGGGGCATCTTTGCGAGATCGGCCACCACGGCGGATCCGGTGATGTCCTTTCCCAATGCAATGGGGAGTTTGCTTTTGGTATCGGTGTAGACGGAACTGGAGAGGATTTCCTGAAGATACACAATCTCGCGCTGGTTATTGGGGATTTCAATGCCGATGGCGGCTTTTCCCGGTATGGGCGCCACAATGCGGATGCTTTGTGCCCGCAATGTCAAGGCCAGGTCATCTGAGAGTCCCGCCACCTTGCTGATTTTGATGCCCGGTGCCGGTTTGTACTCGTACATGGTGATGACGGGCCCAGGAAGGATTTCAACCACCTCTCCATCAACGCCGAAGTCCTCCAGTTTTCTTTCCAGGCGGCGGGCATTCATTTCCAGAACGTCCTTTTGAAAAGTGACGTTCTGATCCGCCGGCGGCTTGTCCAGGAGATCCAGAGAGGGGAGTTCAAAATCTCCCGGTTTCTGCATGAATGAAAATTTCGCCTGTTTGGGGGGGGGAGGGGGCTCCTTCTTAGCGGTTTCCACGATGTTGACTTTTGGCTTCTTTTTGATCTTACCCCTTGCCGCAAGGGTTTTTCGGGCCCGTTTCTTTCGTTCCTTTCTTTTGGTGAAGATCTCCCTGATTTTCTTGAAAATACCGATGATCCATAATCCTATCCGGGAGAAGATCCATCCAAAGGAGAGGCGCGTGACCGTGAGCAGGCTGAGGGCGAATATGGCTCCCAGAAAAACGTATGATCCGAATGAATTGAGGATACGGACGGAGGGCCCCGCAACATGAAGGCCGATGAGCCCGCCGGCTGCCATGAAGGCGCCCCGGTAATAAATACCTCCTTCAAAGCGGAGGCTCAAAAGCGCTGAAAAGGAGACCAGCATTATGAGAACGGTTATCATTCCTTTGATCGGCGATAGAAAGGGCTTCCCTCTGAAAGTGATGTAGGACAATACCAGAAAAACCAACGGCACCCAGAAGGCGCCCATACCCACCAGATCGAAAAGGCCGCCCGAAAGGTGGGCCCCAACGGTTCCGAACAGGTTTTGCGCTTTGCCCAGATTTCCCGCAACATTCCAGAAAAGCCTGTCTGAAGGGGAGTAGGACAGGAGGCTGCCCCCCAGGACAATCGCCAGCAGCAGAAATATGATCCCTCGGATCTCCTTCTTGAGCGGATGCCCCGGCTTTTCCTGGGGTGACGATTTGCTGGAGATCCTTTTTTTCTCGGATTTTGCGGCCGTTTTCTTTTTTTTCATTCCTCTAACGTTCGTCATGCACTCATAGGGCGATGATGGTCGGGATGATGAGGGGACTTCTTTCTATCACATTGTAGAAAAAGCGTTTCAGCCTCCTGTGGATTTCCGCCTCCAGTCCTTGGCAATCCACGGGCAGTGGCTCTTTTATTTCGTCAATTACCTCTAGCACGATACATTGGGCATCCTCAAGGATAAACTGCCCCTGGTCTTCAAATACAAATCCACGGGATATCATTTCCGGGCCATGGAGAATCTTCCCCGTCTGGTCGTCCAGGACCATTTGAACCACCACCATGCCGTTACGTCTCATCTTCTGCCGATCCCTCAAGACGGTTGCTTCAATGTCGCCGACCCCCTTTCCGTCAACAAAAGTGATTCCCGGCGTGATGGCGCCCCTTATCTTTCCAAGATCCCCGTCAAAGCCGATGATATCGCCATCCTGGGCAATGAGCACGCGATCTTTGCTCATTCCCATATTAAGGGCGATTTCGGCGTGTTTTACCAGATGTCGGTATTCACCGTGAATGGGGATGAAATACCGGGGTTTCACAAGACTTAGCATTGTCTTCAATTCCCCCTGCCTCGCATGGCCGGAGGTATGGATATCGGATACCTTTTCATAGACCACCTCCGCTCCCAATCGATACAGCCTGTTGATGACCGAAGTGATCGCCTTTTCATTGCCTGGAATGAACCTGGAAGAAAGAATGATGGTGTCGCCCTTGTGAATTCTGATGCCCTTGTGCTGTTCTCTGGCCATTCGGCTGAGAGCGCTCATGGGTTCCCCCTGGCTGCCGGTGGTAACCACCACGATCTGGTTATCGGGAAGAGATCGCATCTCTTTTTCAGTCACTTCAAGGTCGTCGGGATAATGAACGAACCCTCGCTCCCGGGCGATTCTCACATTGGTGATCATGCTTTTTCCGTTGAAAACAATTCTTCTGTCAAACTCCTCCGCCAGTGAGATCACCTCCTGGATTCTGGTAATGTTGGAGGCGAAGCTGGCAATGATGAGCCTGCCGGGAGATGCCACAAAAAAATCTCGAAGGGTTTTTTGGACATCCCGCTCACTGAGGGTATGCCCTTCTTTTTCAGCGTTGGTGGAATCGGAAAGGAAGGCCAGCACGCCCTTTTCTCCATAATGGGCAAACCGGATAAGATCGGTCATCTCTTCATCCACCGGTGTTGGGTCTATTCGAAAATCCCCGGAATGTACGATGGTCCCTTCAGGGGTTTCAATGGCCAGTCCCGCGCCGTCGACAATGCTGTGGTTCACACGTATGAATTCAACGGTGAAGGGGCCGATGTCGTACGGTTCGCCGGGAGTGATGGTCTTAAGATCGGCATTTTGCGGCAGGACATGCTCTTTCAGTTTCTCTCTCAGCAAATCCAGCGTGAAACCGGTCCCAAAAACGGGTAAGGGAAACTCTTTCAGTAAAAACGGCATGGCGCCGATATGGTCTTCGTGACCGTGAGTGAGAATGACCGCTCTCAGGTTTTTCCGGTTTTCCCTTAAGAAACTGAAATCAGGGATGACCAGGTCGACTCCGGGCATATAATCATCCGGGAACATCAATCCCGCGTCGATGACAACCATGTTGGCGTCGTACTCAATGACCATCATATTCAGGCCGATCTCACCCAGTCCCCCCAGTGGAATGATTTTTAACATGGGTTGTGCCTCGACAAATTTTATTCCTATAATCAGATGGTTGGTCAGTCTATTGAACAAGTACCTTAAACGTTTGTTTCATCTGAGTCAACAGGAAAAGAGTCAAACACTCTCGAACACTCGAAAGAGAACTCTTTGACTTGTATCCACCGCCTGTGGTATTGAGGAACATTAGAAATTTTCTGGTAAGTTCTGCGAGCGATTTTTGGAAGGGAGGATAACAAACAATGGCAGGTGTCAACAAGGTCATATTGATCGGAAGACTGGGGGCGGATCCGGAAGTTCGATATACGCCGAGCGGAGTTGCCGTGGCCAATTTTTCCATTGCCACTTCGGAAGAATGGAAAGACAAGAACACAGGCGAGAAAAAGGAACAGACCGAATGGCATCGGATTGTCGCCTGGCGCCGGCTGGGAGAGATTTGCGGTGAGTATCTGCAGAAAGGCCGGCAGGTCTATATTGAGGGGAGGCTTCAGACACGGTCCTGGGAAGACAAAGAGGGAAATAAACGCTGGACCACCGAGATTCTGGCGCTCAACATGCAGATGCTGGGATCTCCGGGTGACAGCGGCACGGGCTCCCAACCCGGCGGGGGATTTCCTGAAGAGCCGCCCGCAAACCTCCCTGAAGACGACATCCCGTTCTAAATAGGAAGCCCCTGCCGGTCATGGGCAGGGGCTCTGTGCCCACGATTTGAGTTACGCTTTTTCCTCTTTCTTTTCGTTAACATCTTCATCCAGGGGTTCTTCAATTTCATTTCTCGCTTCGTGCGTCGCTTTCTTGAAATTCTTGATACCCTTTCCGATTCCGCTACCTATTTCAGGCAGTTTTTTAGCCCCAAAAATAACCAGGACAATGATTAAAATAATAATCAGTTCCGGCATGCCTATTCCAAACATCGGGTTACCTCCATCACATGATCATTTCAAATTGATAGCAAGACAGCCTGAAGGTGACTGGATAAAGATGAACATGCCGTCTTCGGGTTCAGAATTTAAACTCCGGCGGGCGTTTCCTAAGTGCATTCGTTATCAGGCAACTGCTTTACGTTAAAAGACTTTCTGAATCTATTGAGGGATCGCTGGTATGCCACCCAGCAGGACCACATCTCCAGCCACTCCCGGTTATGCCAGAAAATGTCGCCCGGCGTCCCCTTCTTTTCAGAAATCTTGATGTAATCCTCAAATTCGGCGCCACAACTTTCACATAAACTGAATTCGGGCTGAAGCTTTTTCTCCGACGGCGTAGATTCCCCTTCTTCGGCATGACGACCGCACATGGCACACCTGAATCGGCACGACCCACACTGAAGCAGTCGCTGAACCGCATCGAACTTACTTTGGTTGTCCTCGATCTGCTTCTGCCGTTTTTTGTCTTCGATTCGGCCGGTTATGCTTAAAACCTTATCCATTGACAAACCCTGGAAAATCATCGCTTAGTGTTACGTGTCATCATACCACCGATTCATCATCAGAGTCAAGGCGGGCATTTCAACTCTTTTAAGCCTCTCGGTTACCGCCACAGTCCCTTCAGAAGATCCGCAACGCCCGATCCCGCATTTGATTCCATGAAGTCCACGACGATGGGGATGAATTTCGTCATGGTTTCGGTGTTCATGCCCAGATTGGAAAATGAATCCGTAAGCCCTGCCAGGTTACCGATTTTGGAAGCACCTCCTCCCAGTGAAGAGAGCCCGCCTTTAAGGAGCCCGCCGGCCCCTTCATCGGAATCGGAGGAGGGGGCTTCGGCCATGTATTTGTCCACACCGGGAACCGCCTCGGCCGCTTTGTTGAAGTCTTCGGCGCTTAGGTTCTCCTTGGCATTGTTGAAAAGGGCCCCGACACCGCCTTCGGCCTGTTTTTCAGTGATCCCCAGAGCGCTCACCAACTGGGCAATCAGATCCATTGTCCCCCCATGTCCTGAAGAGGGCAGGATTCCAACCGTCAACAGCGCCGAAAAGCAAATGGCAATCATACAGGTATTGCGTCTTTTCATCGTTTCCTCCCATTAACAAAGCAATCGTTTAACCAATAAAATAATACATGTACTTCAGAAATTCAATGCGGTATCCATCCCCATCTGATGCCGTATGCGGGCGATGTCTTCATCGTCCGGGGGAAAGGGAAAGTTCCTGATGTGAGGTCCGGGTCTTGAGTTGGCATAGGGGCGATTACAGGCCACTTGACCGTCATAACCCTCGCAACCGCTGGTACGAAAGGGTTCTCCCCTGTTGATGATGTGGTCAAGCTGATCCTTTGAAATACCGAAATCCCGAATACGGCCCAAAGGGTCGAATGTCATGTCTTCCGCCCGGCTGATCCCCTCATCCATAAGGTATCTCGCCAGTTGAATGCGTCGGTAATGGTCCATCTCGGGCATGGGATGGTTTTCCATCTGGGAACCGGCTTCCGGGAAAAAGGAAAACAAATGGGTCCATCCTCCGGCATCCTGAATATCCTGAATGGCGGCGACCATCTCTTTTTCGGTTTCGCCCATTCCCGTCACAAAGTGACTGCCGGCGTTTCGTTTCCCAAAGACGTTGATGGCATCAAACAGGCACTGCCGGTAAGTCTCCCATTGATGGGGACCTCCCACTCCCCTGCCCCGATATTCGTCAAAGAGCGCCGGCGTTGCCAGGTCAATGGCCACGCCGACCTTATCGGCCCCGGCATCTTTAAAATCCACCAGGTCCGTCTTTGATACGATTGTGGGTGATATGAGCAGGGAAACGGGAATGTCAAAGCTGGAACGCAGTCGGGCGCAAATTTCCTTGGTGTCCTTCAATGATCTTTTGTTGGTAATTTGGGAAATACAGATCCGTTTGACCTTGTTTTGGCGTTTTCCGATGCGATCGATGATGTCCGACAAAGGATGCGTGGGCCAGGTGACACGAATGAAGCTCTTGTCGCCGTAGGCGCCTTTCCGTTTGTTGGAAAGACCGCAATAGGCGCACTTCGCAGCACAACCCCCGCGATAGGTCAGGAGCAAATTGATGCAGTAGAGCCTGGCGTTGCGATAGAATCGACCCGGCTTCAGGCCCAGGGTCATGGCTGCCGCAAGGCTCATTCGAAGGTACTCCGGACTTTCCATGTGGCTGGATATTTCTGTTGCAGACATACTTCTCCTTACGATTATTTCTGGTTATCAGGAATGTCATCTATGAATTCGTGCCAGCTTTCGCCCCAATGGTCCTCGGGAACGGAGCAGCAAGTCTTCTGGTAACGGATATCGAGGCTGTAATGTTTGGCCCTTACAAGGGCTTCCTCTGACGGCAGGGCCATTCGATTGATACCAGCATCTATGGCCAGGGTTTCGAGATGCGGATTGCCCCGCTGCCGGGCGCATCCCAGGCTCAGCGGGGTCTCGGGCATCATCGCGCGTGCTTTTGCGATCAGCCGGGCCACGGAAAGGGCATCGGGCGGCGTTGTCTTCTCCATTATTGTGCCCCTCAGGTTCATGAGAGAGACGATGACCACCTGCTCCACCGAGAATCGGGAAATCATCTCCAGTGCCTTTTCTTCACCCGCCATTCGTCCATGGTTGAGTCCGCACACCACGTGGGGAACGATGGGCAGGCCCGCTTTTTCAAGCGCCGCCATTGAGTTTTCAATTTCAGTCACGCCGAAAGGCACGTGATACACCTTTTTGTAGGTTTCATCATCTCCGATCACATCGATCAGGGCCTGCTCCACGCCGGCCCGCTTCAAATCACGGGCCTCCTCCATGTCAACCAACCCGCTGTGGATGGAGATAAACAGGTTTGTTCTCCTTTTGATATTGGCGATTGCGGGAACAAAGTCTTTCCAGGGCAGCTTTCCATCCTCGGCACATCCACCGCTCAAAAGAACACCCAGATGGCCTTTCTTTTCAAGCTGAATGCACTTTTCAACCAGTTCATGGGGTTTATCAGCGGAAATCATGGCCTCAAGGATCTTGCCGCCGCAATGATCACAACAGAGCCTGCATCGGTTGCCGGTAATACTGATCCCCGGATATTGTCCCTTCGTAGCGCCCAACCGAAACATTCCCGGCAAAAAAAAGGTGATTCTTCTGCCGAGGTTTTTCCAACTGGTTTCCCTGGCGCTTTCGAAACTTTTGTCCGGCGTCATTTTATGGCCCGTTCCTGATAATAGTCTCTAAACCCGATCCAGCAGGATCTGATGATTTGTTCAAAATTTCCCCATTCCCGTTCCATGAACCTGCGCTTTTCATGGGCGCGTCCGAGGGTTTCCCCAAACAGATCCCGCCACTCACGATCATATCCCTTGAGGATCTCCAAATCGTCTTTTAGGACCGCTTCCGCAGCCCATGAACCCGCCATTCTGCCGCAGGAAACGGCCGCAAAAATGCCCGCCCCTGTAATGGGATGGGTATGTCCCGCCGCATCTCCGGCCAGGAGCGTGTTACCGAAAAGAGCACTCTTAAGAGGGGCCGCAGGGATCAGACCGCCGGTAGAACCAAGGGGCTTTCCTCTGATTTTGCCTTTATTTTTAAGCTTTTCCATGAATTCGCTCAAAAGTGCTTGGATCCCTTTGGACCCATTCTCAGGCCGCTTCATGCCCAGCCCCACGTTGGCCGTTTGCCCTTTAGGAAAAAGCCACGCATACCCGCCCATAAAATCAGGAGAGAGATACACTTCCGTATGATTCATGGGGCGTGACAAAGCCGCGGTATACTGTGCGGCCGGTAGAACATCTCCCCCCGACAGTCCGCACCAGGACGCGGTTTTCGACCGGGGACCATCGGCACCGATGACGATGCGCGGGGAGATGACAAGGGTCTCCCGGTCCTGTTGCTTTACCACCACAGCGCCCTTTTCCGTTCGTTGGACCGCCTTTGCGGAAAGGAGGCATTTGGCCCCCAGCCGCACCGCTTCTTGGGCGATGGTCTGATCAAAGCGGTTTCGATGAATCATGAAACCGGGTGCCGACAGGTCGCTTACGGAACCATCAGGCAAGATGGTTCTCATTTTTAAGACTTTCTGGACCACAAAGCCGGTCCCCAGGTTCAATTGCCCCACCAGGGGCGCCGGTATGTATTCGGCGCATTGAACCGGTACCCCGATCTGGGATCGCTGCTCCACCATGAGCACATCCATCCCTTTTTTGGCGGCGGCAACAGCCGCTGAAGATCCGGCCGGTCCCGCACCGATAATGAGAATGTCGCAGTGAATGGAAGGCATGGGCAAATCTCTGGGTGTTCGACCTTTCAAGGAACCATGGGTGACGCGCAGGCTCTCATCCAAAAGCCGCCTTCAAAACCGTGTCAAGGAGGTCCAGATTGACGCGGGTCTGGCTCTCAAATTTTCCCGCATAGGCCTCCTTTGCCTGATCCAGGTCATAGCAGGTGGTGTTATCGATATCAAGGAGGATGCCCGGCACCCCTGCTTTTCTAAAATCCTCCACGTGTTTTGCATAAAAGGGCTGACAACAGCAGCCGATATAGGCCTTGACACCCCTCTGTTTCATTTTTTGCAGTTCCCCCCACAGATCTTCAAAACTGGTGATACTGATCACCTTCATGCGATCCTTAAGACCCAATGTCCAGGCCGGCCCGATGGTACACCCCTGTTCTCCGCAGATTCTGCAGGCTTTGTGGTATCTGAGATCACAGTCCGTCAGTTTGGCACAATAGGGGAGCAGAAGCACCGACGGTCTTTTTCCAATCACCGTTTCAAAGGATCCGTTGGCAACGGAAATCTGATTGCAGTGCTCCAGATTGAGTCCGAACGCCGAGATTTTGACTTTTTCAAGGGCCTGATCCAGGGGGACCACGAATTCATGAAAACCCATGCCCGGTATGGTTATTTTTTTGTCAAAAAAGAAGGAGCGGATAATATCGTGAAGATGCTCCCGGTCCAAAGGTGAACCGCGGAGTGCCGCTTCAAGGTCAAAGAGGGCGCGGGAGGGGAAAGAGAGGAAATCCCCCGTGATGTAGATATCTTTGATCCTTTTCTGGGGCAGGTTCACCACCAGGGTGAACCGGATCATTCCCGCTTTCGCCTTGTAGGCGGATTGAACGGCTTCCCGTTTTTGAAATGTGGGATTGACGGCATCAATCCACTTCTTGGATTTGTAATAGGATCGTTTTTTTTGGAAAAGCAGACGCTCATCTCCTGTCATTTCTCCCGGTTCCAGCCGTATGCCCAGGCCCTTTTCAAATCCATGTGAGATGGCGGATTTAATATCTTGAAGGGCGGGCGTATGTCCCAGTTCCCAATTCAAACAAGTGACGCGGTCCCTGATGGAATCTATTTCCTTGGCCTTCAGCTTTTCCACGGGAATGCGGAGGGCCCGCAGCATGGTGTCCACATCAAAATCGACCAGCATGGTGCCTTGAAACAAGAATGCATTCTTGGCATCGGTTCCCCCGGTGCCGGAGATTTTACGTCCATCTATTTCAATGTCGTTGCGGGGACGAAAATCGGCCTGGATCCCGAACATGGAGAGTGCCGTGGAAACAGGTTTACAGAGGGTCTTGAAAAGACGTTGGGTGGGAAGACGGACATTAAAAAAAGCCTTGTCACAGATGACTTCCCAGCCCAGTTGGTTTTCATCAAAGAAAATGGCGCCGCCCCCCGTGATTCTGCGGTTGATTTCGATACCCTCCCTGAGGCAGTATCCTCTCCGTATCTCTTCTGCCACGGATTGATGATAGCCGACCAGGACACTTCTGGGGGAGAACTGAAGAAAACGAAGGGTATTGGGGGTTCTGCCGTCACTTTTGAGTTCCAGCAAGGTATCATCCAAGGCCATGTTTTCAGCCGCGGTCATTGGCGGCGTATCCAGCAGTCTCCAGGTTTCCATGATGCATTAAATTTCTTGAAGTAATGTATTGATCAATCTATTGTCTCAAACGGATGGTGAAACTATCACATACGCGACCGTGAGGAAAGGTATAAAAATTGAAATTCCTTTTTTTGGAACCCTTTTTTGGCGGCTCCCATCGGTATTTCGCGGAAGGGTTGGCAGAATGTCAGGTCTTAAAAGATGTATCCGCCACCAAGACCGCAAAGTGACCATGGCATCAAAGGGAAAATATTGTCTATAAGACTAACGCCACCAATAAATCCCGGCCCAATTATGGCGCTCCCATGACCGATAAAAACGGCTGCTTCTATCAGGAATCCTTCCATTTAGAGTTCAGAAGGGGTCAGACACGGGAGGGAAGCGACAACTTGATGTCAATCACTGGCGTGTGGTTCAGGGTCTCCAGCGGCTCCACGCGCAGACCGGTTTCATCTGATTCCAGAACCGAAACCTCGTGTAGTCCGATGAGATTGGGCCGGTTGGGAGATCGGGTGAGAAATACACCGGTCAACGGATTGTCGGGATTGTTCCGCGGATGGACCTGTAGCACGGATCGATCCCCCCGGTCCAGCCAGGTCAGCAATGTCAGGCGAGCGCCGGGCTTCACCCCTTTCAGGGCGGCCCGAAAAGGCGGGTAAATCTCAACACGGGCGGCTGGAGCCCCTTCATAACCCTGCATCGGGCATTGCGCCATATCAGTTAATTCAGACTTGATATTTCCAATAAAGGTGATGTCCACCGAATCTTTCATTGCAGCTCTCCTGTTGACGACGAATCGGGTCCCTTATTTGTTATGTTTGTTTTTAGTTCGGGGCACTTCCAATAACGACATCTTTACAAGACGGGCACCCCATTTCTACTCCGGCCCGCACTTTTCCTGCCCCAAAGGAAAAAAGCATGCCTCGGATAAAATGATCAGAACCGCTTCCTGATGGCGAACAAGTGCTTCTTGGGCAGGATGCCGAACACCTTTGAATAGGCCCGGCTGAAGTGGCTGACATTCGTATACCCAACGGCGGAAGCGGCTTGGGTGACATTCATATCGGTTTCGCGGAAGAGACGAAATGCCTCCTGCATTCGACATTGGCTCAGGTATCTGAATACGGAGACCCCATATATCCCATGAAACCCTTTCTCGAGCTTGTTCCGGTTCAGTCCGACCCGGCCAGCCAATTCCTTTAAGCCCGGCGGTGATGCAAAATCCCGGGTCAACAGTCTGGCCGCCTCCATCACCCGTTGCTTTTCGTCCCGGCACAATCCGGCCGGTCCATGCTCTAATCCCCATCTGTTCACCGCTGCAATCTGCCCGGCCATCAGATCAAGTGCGACGGCCTGGTAAAACAGGCGCTTGGGCATTCCCGGCCCGGGGCCTTCAAAGGCTTTCAGCAGGACGGGCTCAAGCTTTCGGCTGATACCCGAACGGTATGAATAGGTCTCTTGAGAGGGAGACTCGAGGAATCGGACAAGCTCTTCGGGAAGCGTATCTTCTTCGCCAAGGAATAATTCACGAAAGAGGGTGGGGGAGAGATGAACATGCAAAACCTTGACAGGTGTATCCGGCGCAAACCGAAGATGCCCTTTTTGACGGGGGAGACACAAAATGCCGCTGATTCCGCTTCGGTTCTCAAATTCAAGGGACGAGTACGGAATGCTGTTGGAAAACCTTCCGGACAGGGCAAACCCGAAATTGATCAAAGGCTTGTCCCGGTCATAACTGAAGGCGAGGGGCTTTGAAAGGGAAAAATCCATTAGGGAAACCGAAAACCCCTCCTGGATCACGAACTCCGTTTGGAAATCCTCCGGCAGCCTTTCATCCGAATAATGGCCGATTCCGTATTGGACATGCCGATCATCGCCCCAGGGATTTGTTATCTTTGTGATGGATGGAAAATCCATGTCCGATTTTACGTTACTCCTTTCTTTTGGAAGCGGTAGGGACCCCAAACCACCGCTTCCACATGGTTTCACATTGATCCGTATCCCCATTCTCTCTCTCTGTACGCGGGGCTGTCAAGCAAAGTGTGTCTTTTGTACCGGTGGTCCTGGGAGACACCGGTGGGGGGATGGAAGTATGACAATTCCGGACGGGTTCTTTGCTTTTGTGCTTTCCCGGCTTTAAATGGACGACCCGGTCCCCCACCTTGTGGGCCAGGGCCAGGTCATGGGTGATAAACAGCAGGGTCAGTCCCCGCCGTTCTTGAAGGTCCAGGATCAGCCGCATAATCTTGGCTTGAATACTGACATCCAGAGCGGATGTGGGTTCGTCGGCCACCACGATTTTGGGGTCGCAGACCAGGGCCCGTGCAATGGCAAGGCGCTGGAGTTCGCCGCCGCTGAGCTCTGGCGGTCGGCGCTTCAGGAAAAGGTCGCTCACCGGCAACTGAACATCCTGCAATGCCGTAAGTACCCGTTCCCGTTTGGAAGAGGCATCCATTCGGCGCTGGATATCCAGGGGCTCGGCGACCGTCTCCAACACGGTGAAGCGACGGCTGATGGCGGTCCGGGGATTCTGGGCAATGTACTGTACCGTTCTGGTGAACCTTTCTCGGTTCACATGGACCGGTCTATCTTCCAGCCGGACCTCACCGCCTTCAAGGAACTCCAACCCCATAATCAGGCGGGCCAACGTGGATTTGCCGCTGCCGCTCGGTCCCACAAGCGCCAGTGTTTCCCCTTCCAGAAGCCGCAGGCTTAAGCGGTCGAGGATGATCCTGCCCCCGTAGGATTTAGTGATATTGCAAACATTGAGGAGACAGACGATGCCGCCCCGATGACAGGCCACCAAGCGCCCGTTGTGCGCCGCTAGGACCGGAGCGTTTGTGCGGCAACAATCCAGGCTCTGAGTGCAACGCCCATAAAAGGCGCATCCCCGGTTAAAAGGATTATAACTTCCCGGAATACCCTGTAAATCCTTTTGTTTCTCTTTGCCGGGATTGGCACGCATCAGCCCTCGGGTATAGGGATGGCGAGGATTGGCCAGCACTTTTGAGGTCGGGCCCGTCTCGATTATCCTGCCGCCGTAGAGTATGGCGACTTCCCCGCATACGGCCCGGGCGGCATCCACATCATGGGTGATCATGAGAATGTGACGTCCTGGAGCCAATTGCCGGATTCGGTCCAAGAGCAGGGTTTTTGTGGCCTCGTCCAGGGCGGCCGTGGGTTCGTCAAGAATTAACCCTACAACGTGACTTATAAAATTTTTCCTTGCAATATCCACATGAAATCGCCATACTACGAAAAATACCTTAAATGTAGGAGGCGAGCCATGTTGGCAGCGTTCAGAA
>JANQDY010000179.1 GCA_028278625.1 Thermodesulfobacteriota bacterium | reverse complement strand
AGAAACGGAAGTTGTGACCGGGGAACCAAACTTCGGAAAACACCCCCGCCCCAAATCAGAGGCTCCCTGTGCGTGGATACGGTCGCAAACCATATTGTCACCATTACCCCCAGACGAATCGAAAATTTCTTTAACCGGTGCATTCAGCAATTGGCAAAGCAGGGTATTTTTCCCAAAATGATTCATGCCGCTTGCGATTGCACCTTGTATGAAACCACCAGCAAATTCAAGGGATGCGGTTCCGTCACACGAGACGTCAAGGTCCAGGCTCGCGGGTATCGAAAAAATGGGGAACTCAAAAGCGTCCGTGTCACCCTGTATGGGTGGAAAGTCTGGGCCATTTATGAAATCAAGACCGGCATTCCCCTGGCCATCAAGATCGATACGATTGAAAAGCCTGACAATTTGCACGTCTTGGCGGTGCTGGAACAGGCCAAAGAAAATGTTAAGGAATCCAGTGTCATCGATTCATTGGTAATTGATCGGGGATTCCTTGACGGTAAAGTCCTCTACGACATCGATCAGCAGGGAATCGAATTTGTCATTCCTCTTAAAAGGAGTATGGAGGCAGCCAGGGATGCCCGCCAGTTGGCTTTAGACTGTGAAAGCTTTCCTCCTGTTGATCGTGAAGTTGAAGTCGTTCATGGCTATGGCAAGAAAAGATACATGGAAAAAGTTATCACCACCCTGGTGGGTGTTCCGGATCTCTTGACCTGCGACTGGTTCAATCCCGATGGTTCAAACGCCAGTACCGCCAGGAAAGACTTTGAGCCGATTCCTTTAAATGCGGTCGTTGTCAAATCATGGAACAACAAAGCCCCTCCACTCGAAAAGCAGGTTGTGTTTGTGACGAATATGGATGTCAAAGATCCTTTTGTCACCTTTGACCGGTATGATGACCGCAGTCTCATGGAAAACAAGCTTTTCCGAGAAGTTAAACAAAACTGGCACTTCCAGCACCCTCCCAAAAAGACCACAGAGGGGGTCTATGTTCAGGCGTATATGGCCATGGCCCTAAAAGCCCTTACCACTGCCTTCTTAAAATGGCAGGAAGAGCAACTACAATTGGTGGCTCTGGGCAAACACAGCACATGGGAAATGTACCGCCGAAAGTTGAAGGTCATCAACCGAAACAAGTTGATTGTTTTTGTAGGCCAGCACTTTGGAATTTTTCCATCCCATGAAGTCTTTATGCTGGCGAATGTCCCGGTTCACGACATCGCAAAGGAACTGAATATCACCCGGGAACAAGTCTATGCGAAATACACGAGCGAGACCATAACAAAAAAATCCTGATCCAGGCCGCCGCGCTTTCTTTCGCCAACGCCGTTATTCGTTTAATCCTTATATCGGAATTCCAGGTTTGGGTAACCAAGCTTGTGCTTGCGATCCAAATATGCTTTATTGATATACTTTCGGTTTGTAAATGTCTGGAATACAAATTTGGTGGAGTTTTATAATGCCCATTAACTGGTTTCCAAAGCACATGCGCTCATCTGAGGCGGTTTTGCGGGAAAACCTCAAATATGCGGATGTGATTCTGGAGGTCTTGGATGCGCGAATACCCCTTTCCAGTCGGGATCCCCAAATTGATCGGGTCATTCATCAAAAGCCCAGAATTGTGGTTTTAAACAAATGTGATCTCAGCGATGAAATAAAGGATGGAAAGTGGATTGACCATTTTGTAAAGAGCGGTTTTAGGGCCCTGAGGGTCAACGCCTCCCAGGGGACCGGCATTAAGCACCTGGTTGCCACTGCCCGGGGAACGGTCAAAGCCGGAAAATCGGGGCTGCGCTCCCTCAAGGGGCAAAAAAGTGCGGTCAAGGCCATGGTCGTTGGAATTCCCAACGTGGGAAAATCGACGCTCATCAATGCGGTGGCCGGTAAGAAAAAGGCGCGGATCGCCAATAAACCGGGGGTTACGAGGGTCAAGCAACGGGTAACCTCACCCAAGGGTCTGGAACTCTTGGATACGCCCGGAATCCTGTGGCCGAGGGAGGATGAAGAGACCTATGAAAAGCTGGCCATGGTGGGGGCCGTAAAAGATGAGGTCCTGGATCTCGAAACCCTTTCTCTCACATTACTAACGTGGTTGATCTCCCTTGCTCCAGAGGGTTTGGCGGATCGCTACGGTATCGAGGTGACGGGCAAGGAGGCTTTTGAGGTTATAGAGGAAATCGCCCGCAAAAGGGGATGCATTCAAAAGCATCATGGTATCGACCGCATGCGTGTTTCCCGCATTGTTCTGGGCGATTTCAGAAAAGGGAAGCTGGGCAGGATTACGCTGGAGATGCCTATTCAGGATGGCTGATCCTTTTCTCGTGAACGGCTTCGTCGATTTCATTTTTGCCGAAGTGGTAGGACGTGGCGCAATGGTGGCATTTGACTTCAATGGGAAAAGGACCCTTGTCGGCCATATCCGTCAAGTCAGCATCAGAGAGCATTTTGAGCATTGATTTTACCCGGTCTTTTGTACAGTGACACATGAATTCGACCCTGGTGTCTCCCAGGAATTGAGGGTTCAGCGCTTCAAAATTCTCCATGATCAGCTCAACCGGTTTTTTCCCTTCGGAGAGTGAGGCGCCGATGGATGGGAGGCGGGACACCATGTTTTCGAGATCATCGATGATCGCATCGCCAGCCCCTGGCATGACCTGCAGCATGAGGCCGCCGGCACCGATAACATCTCCATGGGAATCAAACTTGATGCTCAGGTTAAAGGCGGTGGGGGTTTGTTCCGAGGTGGCGTAGTAATCGGCAAGTGCCTTGGCCAGGCTGCCGTGTTTCAGTTCAACCTGTCCTGTAAAGGGTTGTTTTGATTCTCGAAATAACTTGATGACAGATAGAAGGCCGGTTCCGAAAAATGGTGACAGATCGAAACTCTCAAGGGGCTTGTCAATGGGGATGGGAACTCTTCTAAGGTATCCCCTGACTTCGCCATAAGCGTTGGCCTCCACATGAAACCCTTTGATGGGGCCGTTGCAGTCAATTTTCAGCCCGATCCGTTCATCTCCCTTCAAATTCCCGGACATCAATGCGGCCGCCATGTAGGCATGTCCCAAAACAAGGGTTTCCAGAATCCCCAGCTCGTGATTGCCGCGCATTTCGTTTACCAATCGGGTTCCGTGCAGGACTTCCCCGCGGATGGTGCCGCCAGAAAGGGTAAAGTGATAGAGTCTGTCTTTGGCCGCTGCTTTAAGCTGGGCCTTCAGATCCTCTCCAAAGGGTTTCTTTTTGATCATCGGTTTTTCCTTATGGTGGTTATACCATTTTTCCGTCCAGGCTTCCGCCCCGTTCTAGGGGCCGCCACCGGAAAAAGGTTCAGGATCGCTTTGGGTGCAAAGGCATATTCAGGCATGGTTTCGGAGTTTGAGCGCCGTGGGATGCGGGTTCAGGTATGTCTGTTCCTTTAGATAGTTTTCATTGTACTTTCGAACATAATGGTTGAAGAGGGTGAGCGGTACCACAAGGGGCGTTTGCCCGTTGTGATAATCGAAGATGATATCCAGCAGTTCCTGCTTCTCATCGGGGGACAATCGTTTCTTGAAATAGCCCATCATGTGCTGCAGAACGTTGGTATGTTTTTTGACCGTGCATTTGAGCCTGAGCGCCTTGATAAAAAAGGTTTCGTACTGATGGTAGAGGTCCTTCACCGGGTGTTCCTTGCCGCTTGCCACCAGTTTTCCCATGGCCCGATACGCCACAATGCTGTGGCTCATCAGCTGAAGTTTGAGACGGGTGTGAAAAGCGACCAGGTTTCCCAGGGTAAGGCCCTCTTTTTTGGCGTTGCGCCATCGTTTCAAGGCGAAAATGCTTTCAATGAAATTCTCTCTCAGCCGTGGATCGTGAAGGCGGCCATCATCTTCCGTGGGCAGGAGGGGAAAATGATCCATGAAGGCTCTGGCAAAGAGTCCGGTCCCCTTTTTTACGGGCATCCCTTTTTCATTGTAAACCTTGACCCGCTCCATGCCGCTGGAAGGAGAGTTGCTTTTGAAAATGAAGCCGCAAAGGTTTTCTGACTCCAGCGCCAAAACTTTGGTGTTGGCCCAGTCAACCATCTGTTTTGTCATGTCTTTAAGGGAGTGTATGGTGAGCAGTTTTGGCGATGGGATGTCTCCCACCAACCGCATGGCTTCCCTTGGCACGGGCATACCGCACTCCACCTCCGGGCATACGGGAACCAACTCCACATATTCACCCAAGGTATCCCGAATGAAACGATCCAGCTTATGGCCGCCGTCGTAGCGGACATTCTCCCCCATGAGGCAGGCACTGACACCGAGTTTGATGCGGTCTTCCACGGATCTCCTCTCTATCGAAGGGTTTTTTGACATACCCATGATATCAGCTTTGGGGGATCAGTGTAAACCCTTCTCCCGCAGAGTGACAGCAAAGGTTTTCTATGTTAGAAAAGGTCACGCACAAAGTTTAGGGCTTGGGGATAACGCATGAAGAAACGGAAGGTTCTATATGCCGTTGTATTACTGCTGCTGTTGATGGCAATCGGTCTTAGGGTGGCGGGCTGGCAGGGGGAAAAGAACTTTGCGCGCCTTACGGGGGAAGCACTCGATGATTTCCGTGGCAGAGAGTTCCAAACGGAGACGGCCCCATATGATGTGAAAGATCTCTTATCCCTCCCCGAACCGGTTCGAAAATACCTTCAAAGGGCCATGCCGGCCAAAGGTACCCGAATCAAAAGCGCCAGGATAGGACAACAGGGGGAGATCCGTATTCATGATGAGGCCAGCTTTAAGCCGTACAAAGCGGTCCAATATGTCTCTGGCTACCCTCCCCGGATGATCTGGGCCGGTGATGCCGAACACTGGCCTTTTACCCGGTTGATGATTTTGACCACGTGGCTTGACGACAAAGGCGAGACAACGGCATATCTCTGGGGTCTAATTCCGGCCTTTGAGAACCGCGGCCTCGAGATGAAGGCGTATCTGATGGTCCGTTGGTTGGGAGAGGCGGTCTGGTATCCCACGGCCCTGCTACCCGGCGACGGAATTTCCTGGGAACCGATGACATCGAAACAGCCGGAGGTAACCCAGGCCAGGGTGCGGTTTAGGGATGGCGATATGACGGTAAGCGGCATCTTCACATTCTGGAAGAGCAGTGGCGCACCATTTATGTTCACAGTGGAAGATGGGGCCATGCCCGCCCTAAACATCTACCGGTGGTATTGCACCTATTCGGACTGGACCCGGTTCGGCGGTTTTCAGGTCCCCAAAAGCGTGACGGAAGGGGTGATCCATGTGGGCACGCGGAATGATCGTTTGAAGATCACTGTAACCGGCATCCGGTATGCGTCATGAGCTTTCGGCAGTTTTTCAAAAGGTGAAAAAAATTCCCTTAAGTGATCAAATTATCACTCTTTGAATAGAGGATTCGTTGAAGTTCCCGGTGGGTAAAATAAGGGTCATCGTTTCTGAGGTATGGGAGCAGGATTCTTTTTTGGCGAAGCAGTTTTCTTGAAATTTCACCGTAAATCACGTCTTCTTCATGATAGGCCGCTTTGGCTTCCTGTTGGCCGAATGGATTGATGATTTCGCTCCCTCCCCAGAACTTGAATGATTTTCTCTCTTCCGTCATGGTTTGGGAAAGGGGCCAGTCTTCCTGGGGGTGTTCGGCCGCCAGCATGGAATGCCGCTCGCTCCAAACTTCCTCGCCCACGCGATTGGCACAGAGATTGTAGATACCGAAAATGCGTGAATAGAACTTGTTGATGATGCTCCAGCTCTCAATATTGGAGAACTCGGTCCCCATGGACCCTTGGGTGGAATTGAACATGGTAATAAAGACGTCCGCCTTTTGTGCGACCCCGAGATAGGGTAGTGAGGGATGCCAGAGATCGTTACAGATAAAAACCGAAAAGTTGAGGTCTTGCAGTGTAAAAACCGGCACCCGTTTGCCTGGAGAAAAGTACTTCCTTTCTTCAAATACACCGTAGTTGGGCAGATTCAGCTTTCGGTATGCGAAGAGGGATTCGCCGTCAACGGCCACCAATGCCGAATTATAGAAGTTCATGGAAAGGGACTCTTCAATGAACCCGACCACGGCCGCTGTTCCTCTGGTCGCCTTGACGATCTCTTTTATCTCTTCTGAATCCATCCTGAGCGCCACTTCGTGATATCGTTGTCCAACAAAGTAGCCGGTGAGCGTCAATTCAGGAAAAACAATGAGAGATACTCCCGCCTTCTTTGCCTCCACGATTTTTTCGAGGACGACCTCCAGATTGGCTTGAATGTCCAGCAAAAGGGGCGCTGTTTGAAAAATGGCGACTTTCATCTGGGAATCCGATTCTCCATTCTAACATAAAAAGGCTTTACCGGTGTTTTTCAAGGTGTGATCATCCCGCATATAATTGGCCTGGCTGCCGTTTCGTTGAATCACATCGAATCCTTCCGGGTCGTAGGGTTCGCTTTCAAAAACCGGTGTCTGTTCAGGACCCGTTTCCCTGCACAGCTCGATATGACGTTTGAGCTTTTCGATGGAGAAGGATATTAACTCACTTAAAAAGCCAAAGCAATGCCTCATTTGATGAAAACCGTATTTCTTCATGATGGCAAAACCTTCGATGGCCTCTTTTTCAGCGATTTGATTGGGTCTTTCCTGGCTGGTGGTACAAGCTGTTTGGATGGACGGGATGTCAAGCAGCTTGTTGACCTTTTCCATGAGAAGGTTGGCAATATTATGGCTGATCAAGCCCAGATCCACCGCATAATTCTTCTGAATATTGGCAATGGAAGGGAGTCCCGCGTGAACGACCGTAATGCCGGAATTCACCAGTTGGGCGAGGGTGATTCCGAACAATCCTTCGGCATGGGTCAGGGTCAGAAGGCCGGACATGGAATAGGGTCCTGAAAGGCCTGCCATGGGCATGGTGGAAACATAGATGGGAAGTCCCTTGCGAACACAGCTTAAAAACGGATCCATCATGCTTTCGATAATGTTCAGCGGGCTGTTGATGATGGAGAACTGAATGGTGAGTCCTCCCCGTTGCTTGTGAATGGCTTGGGCCCGGGCAATCCCTTCATCGGTCACGGCCGCCACATAGATGGGCTTTTGACAATGCTCGATGAGGGTGTCCATGACCGTTGCCTCCTCGTTGCGAATGAGGACCCCCCTGGCCATAAAGGCCACTTCATCGGCTTCCTGAACAATGGATGCGATTTGGGCCATGTGTTCAAAGGTCGGCGGTATCAGTTGGCCGCTTCCGTCGTCATAAACAAACGGGGCTGTCCCCCCCACGCCGAAGGCATCTTCCGGTATCCAGTACTGATCCCTTTTGGGAGCAGTTGACAGTGCCTGCTCCACCAGGGGCCGTAGGATGTGAATATGTCCGGTGGTATCGTCATAGGCCGCCAAACCGGTGTCTTCAAAAATCTGTCTGATTATTAATGACTTACACTTGACGCCGACCTCCTCCAGTACCCGCAGGGCATCCTCATGAATTTGTCCCAGATAACGATCGTCATAAACTGCATCGATTGATTCCACAATGCCTCCTTAATTCAAATCTTGATTTTCATACCGTCATAGGCAAACCGAATGCCGGTATGCGTTTTTTCAATGGCCAGGTAATCATCAAAGCCACGGTTCCAGTACTCTTCAAGGTGAACGAAAAGAACCTTCTCGGCCTTTATGCGCCGCGCCAGGGCCAGTGTCTCATGAAAGGTGTAAAGCGTTTTTCGCGATATATGATCCGAAGGGTAGGTAAACCGGTGTTTGAGACCGCTTTCAAAAATGCCGGGCTGAATCACGAGCAAATGGGCGTCTCGCACTTCGGGTCGATCTTCGGGAAATGGACGGATATCACAGGGTGCGTATACCATCTTTCGGCCCCCTTTCCGGATAACGTAAATGAAGACCGTCTGCTGCCCGCGGTCAATGGGAATCCCTGTGATACTGATTTTTCCAATATGGATTTGGTGGTCAAAGTGTCGGCATGTTACATACCCCTGTTGCTCATAGAACGCCACGAGGGACCCGTAGAAAGATCGCAGCCGGCAGATGTCCTGATCCAGCGGTTTGGGCAGCAGAATAGAAATCTGACGGTTCTGGTAGGCCCGCCAGTCCCTGAAGTCCAAGGCGATCTGTTCCACCACCCGAATCCCTTCCGTGTGGTCCGGATCCAGATGACTGAACAGGAGATGCGCCACCTTTTTGATGCCATTGTGATTCAGTTGCCAGCAGATTTCGGCGGGGGTATCGATCAAAAGACTCACATCGTGGATGTAAACGGCCGGTCCCGTTCTGGCATAGGGTATCCCCTTTTCGCGGGCTTCCCGGCAAATGCGGCATTGACAAAGGGGTTTTGGAATGATGGAGCAACCCCCAGAACCCAGAACCGTGATTTTCATGAATCGATAATGCTTCTAAATTTGGTTAGAAAGAGAAGCCCGAAACCCTTAAAAGGGTTCGGGCCGGTGACTTGATGAAAATTGGATTAAGCGGCTTTGCTCTCCTTCTGATTCTCCGTATCCTCGCCATGGTCATGCTTCAGGTCACCGTCAACGGTGCCCTTCACTTGCTCCCGCTCTTCGGCAAAGTCAAAGCCGGTCCATATTCCCAGGGAACCCAGAATGGAATCCTGTGGATGAAATTCCCTGAAAATCTTGAAGTAGTAAGCCGCTTCCTTGCTGTTGATCACCGCGTCGGGGTTCTCGGCCTTGATTTGGGCGTATTCATCATCCGTGAGTCCGGATTCCGCCATCTGTTCACCGATACTCTCGCAGCCCGCCCCTTGGGTATATTGTACCTTGTAGCGCCAGAGAATCTCATCAGGGAGATAGCCGTCCTTTTCAAAGGCCTTTCGAAGAATCCATTTTTCGATTTTTGCGCCGTTATGTTCCCGAATTTTCAGTTCCGGCGGTATTTTCATGGAGAGGTCAATCATGTTGACGTCGAAAAAGGGTACACGAAGCTCCAGGCTGAACAGCATTCCCATGCGATCGGCCCGTTGCAGGTTGATGTTGTGTACGTTTCCGATAAGCCGGCGTGCTTCCATGTTCAATTTATCGAATGGAAAATTCTTCATGTAGTGGTAGCCGGTAAAAAGCTCATCAGCCCCTTCACCGGTCAAAACAACGGTTACATAGTCGGCGGCCAGTTTGCAGGTGAAATAGCAGGGAACGGCACAGCGCACCAGTGACGGGTCGTAGGTTTCCAGTTTCTGTATGACCGTGGGCAGGGCTTGGTGATATTCTTCTTCCGTAAAAATCAGCTCATGATGTGTGCTTCCGATGTGCTTGGCGGCGATACGGGAGGCCTTCACATCATCGCTTAGATCCCCGTATTCATCCCGCATGCCCACCACGAAGGTGTGGAGGTTGGGTATGTCCTCTGCCGCAATGGCCGCCACCAGGCTGCTGTCCAGGCCCCCGCTGCAAAAAGAGCCGACAGGCACTTCCGGATCCGCCAGGAGCCGGTCCTTTACGGCCTTGATAAATGTGGTTCGAATGATGTCGCAGGTTTCTTCCACGTCCGTCAGGATGTGGTCCTCAATGGGTGGAACGGTGTAGTATTTCACGAAACCGTCGTTGGGAGTAAAGTAATGGCCGGCGGGAAATTCGTGAACCTCTTCCACACCGGCCAGGGTCATGGCTCCCAACTCTGACGTGAAATAAAGATTGTTGTTGTGGTATCCGTAATACAGCGGTTTAATGCCGATTGCGTCACGGGCCAGCATGAAACTGTTTCCCTCGAAAATGGCAAAAGCAAACATTCCGTGAAGCTGTTTGACGCATTCGGGACCATACTTTTTGTAAAGGTGTAGAATGACTTCGGTGTCTGATTGGGTGGTAAATCTGAAGGCACCGTTCAATTGCTTTTTCAGTTCACGAAAATTATAGATTTCACCATTACAGACGACCCCACGATTTCCATGGTCAGCCAGGATGGGTTGGTGCCCCTTGGCCACATCCACAATGGATAGACGGGTGTGCCCCACCACACCGTTTTGATGTTCGTGAATGCCCCGGTCATTGGGACCGCGATGGGGTAGGGCATCCAGCATTCTATTGACGGTCTTAACATCCTTAATTCCAAAACATCCGGCAATGCCGCACATAACGTATGACTCCTTTCGTTAAAAAGTCTCTTTTTGTGATAAATAGATCTAATGGACGAAAATCTTACCCAAATTGGCTGTTGTTAGTGGATCTTCCATATACATGCCCAGACCGGTATGGTTAAGGGATTCCATTCCCCTTTCATCATATGCGACGCTTTCCACTTCAGGGGCGTCTTCGGGCGTAACCGTCTTTGCGATCTCAATGGCCTTTTCGAGTTTTTCAAAGGAAAAATCGATCAAATAGCGAAGGAAGGCAAAAGGGTGCCGAATCATGTGAAACCCGTATTTCATGCACAACGCCTGTCCCATTTTGGCGTCTTCATACGCTTTTTCGTTGGGATGTTCCTCATGGGTGGTTCCGGCGCTTTGAAAGGTCGGCAGATCCAACATGAGATTCAGATGGGTCATGAGCAGGTTCAGGAAATTATGGCTGATCAATCCGTAATTGGGATTGTACTCGATGCTGGGGTCGGCAATGGTGGGGAATCCCGCGTGAACACAAGTAATTCCCGGTTTTAAAAGTTGAGCGGCACAAATACCGAACAGGACCTCCGCATGGGTCATGCTAAGCACGCCATTATAACAGTATGGGGCGCTGATACCGGCCATGGGCATGGCCGAAATAAAGACTGGAAGTCCCGCCTTAACCACCTTGACGAAATGCTCCGAGAAATTCTCGTTAACCTCCAAAGGGGGCCGTGTCAGGCAGAAGACGATCATGATGTTCTGTCTTGCTTGGAAAAGGGCTTTCGCACGGACCAATGCGGTATCGGATGTTACGGCGAAGTAGAGCGGTTTTGAGCAGTTTTCCGCCATGATGTTCATTTGCTCAACCTCGTCTTTCAGTTTGATGCCGCGTCCTATGCCGCCGACCGGGCCGCTCTCTTGAGCGATGCGGGCGATTCGCTCCACGTGCTCGGGAGTGGGAAAGAGGCCTCCTTTGCCTTTTTGATCGTCATAAACATAAGGCGCCGTGCCCCCAACGAAAAAGCTTCTTAAAGGAACAAAAAATTCACTGACCCCCGGGGTGGTGCTAAGGCATTTTTCCACCAGATCCCCCGTGACATAAATCCGATCGTCGTAAACGGCTGCCAATCCCTTTGCTTCAAGCTTCTTAAAGATTTCTTGAATTTCAGGCTGATTACAGCCAACGCCAAGGTTCTCCAAAATGCATATGGCGTCTTGGTGGCACCTTAGCAGCATTTCCACGGCGTCATTGCCCAACAGGGACCGTGATTCTTCCTCTTGCGTATTGTTCAACATGCTCTCCTTTGTACAAATAATAAAAGCCCTTATCGGGCCTTTTCACTCGTTCATCTTTTTTCTGAAGATTACTTCAATGTCTACTGACTGAAAATTTGTGAGTACAAATGTTTTGATTTGAAATCATACTTTTCCTTATGATATGTATTCAAAAAATTTGAGTTGAAACTATAATTCCGTGATGATCCCTTGTCAAGGAAATCTCTTGTTTTTATGGTATTTTCACAGAGTTTTAATACTTCTTGCTGTAATTTTTGGGGGTGTTTCTAAAGGAAGCTTAACTGCTTTGAGCGGTCAGGTGACCTTCAAATCCTGCACATCCAGCATATCGGTGAGGCGTTTAAGGGTCAGGGCGATCTCATCGATTTCTTTGGGTGAAAGGCGATGTAGACCGTCAATGATTTTTTGCTGAATGGGCGGTGGTGCATTTTCCGCGAGTGCCCGTCCGGCTTTGGTCAACTCCACTGTTACCACGCGGCGATCGGAAGATATTCTTGATCGCTTTACAAGCGCTTTTTTCTCCAGGCGGTCAATGATGCCGGTAACGGTACTGGAGTTGACCATGACGTGTTTTGCAATGTGAGAAGGGGAAAGCGGCCCGTTTTCGCGAAGAGCGATAAGGCAGTTGATCTGGGCGGCGCTGACGTTATAGATTTTGTTTAATTCCTTGGTATAATGCTCTCCCGCCTGCATTAACCGGCGGATGGCATAAATGATCTCTTTTGTTCGCATGGCGTGAAAATCTTGGCCGTTACTATTGGCAGCATTTTTTTTGATTTGAGGCATGGCAGCTTCCCCTAATGAAAACAACTTCTAAAAGCGTTTAACATAACAGGCGAAAACCGTGCAACAAAATAATGCCTGAAAGCTTCTGATATGATTAAGCTTACGAAAGTTTCCAAATCGTTTGATGACGGCCGTTCCCATGCGGTAATGAACCTGTCTTTGCTGGTGAATGCAGGTGAAACCCTTGTGCTGCTGGGTTCATCGGGTTGTGGCAAAACCACCACCCTTAAGATGATTAACCGGCTCATTGAACCGACGGATGGATCCATTGAAGTGGGCGGGAAAGATATTAGGTCTTTGGATCCGGTCAAATTAAGGCGTCGAATCGGCTATGTTTTTCAGGGGATTGGACTGTTTCCGCATATGACCGTTCGACAGAATGTGGAACTGGTGCCAAGACTTGCGGGTGAGTTGACGAGGAAGCGAAAAGCAACCGCCCACGAACTTCTTGAACTGGTGGGGCTTTCCCCAAAGGAGTTTGCCGGCCGGTTTCCCGAGGAGCTCTCGGGGGGGCAGCAGCAAAGGGTGGGGGTTGCCAGGGCCTTGGCGGCCAATCCTGAGTATCTGCTCATGGATGAGCCATTTGGCGCCCTTGATGCACTGAGCCGTGAGTCTCTTCAGCAGGAAATGTTACGATTGAAGGAGCGACTCGAAAAAACCATTGTTTTTGTCACCCACGATATTTTCGAGGCGCTCCTGCTGGGGGATCGTATTGCGATTTTACATGAGGGGCGGTTGGAACAGGTGGGAACGAAAAAAGAAATACTGTCCTCGCCCGCAACGCCGTTTGTGAAGGCGTTGCTCTCCAAACCCGCCAGACAGTTGGCTGATTTTCGAGGAATAATGTGAAGGCTGCTGAACCCCTGGGAATTTTTATCATCGATCGCCTGCCCGAATTATGGCTTCGAACAGGGGAGCATTTGATGCTCACGGGTTCTTCTTCAATAGCCGCCGTGCTGATTGGAATACCAATGGGTGTCTTGTTGTTTCGCAACCCATGGTTGCGCAACACCACCATGGGAGCCGTCGGCATTCTCCAAACCGTTCCCAGTCTGGCCATGTTGGCCTTTCTGCTGGCACTCCTGCACAGGATCGGTGCTTTACCGGCAATTATCGCCCTGACCCTCTATGCACTCCTTCCGATCGTGCGGAATACGCTCACGGGGCTCGATGGGGTATCCGCCCAGGTGATGGAAGCCGCCAAAGGGATTGGCATGACAAAAGGCCAGCAGTTGCGGATGGTCCGTATACCCCTGGCAGTCCCCGTGATTGTTGCGGGCATTCGAACGGCCGCGGTCGTGGGTGTGGGAATTGCAACACTTTCCGCCTTTATTGGGGCAGGTGGATTGGGGCAGTTTATCAACCGGGGGCTTGCGCTTTCAAATACACGGCTCATACTGCTCGGCGCCATTCCAGCGGCCCTGCTGGCGCTTCTGATCGATGGGATGTTGGGTGCATTTGAATGGGCCCTCAAACCTGAGCAAAAGCGCGCACAAAAGGGGACAATGAAGAACAACTTGAGATTGACGGCACTGGCGATGCCGATCCTGTTTGTTTTGGTTGCGGCGGGGGCCTATTTTGGCAGTGCCCGAACGGAAAGTCGCGGAATTGTTAGTGCTGTTAACGGCGGCAGGGTTGTTGTTGGTTCAAAAAACTTCACGGAACAATTGATTTTGGGTGAACTCATGGCCCAGCTAATTGAGAGCAAAACAACTCTCAAGGTTGAGCGCCGCTTCAATCTTGGCGGGACCATGATCTGTCATGCGGCACTTGTGAATGGGGAAATCGACCTTTACCCGGAGTACACCGGCACGGGACTTACAGCGATACTAAAAGAACCGGTGATTTCCGATCCGGCGAGGGCATTGCAGCAAGTGAGACAAGAATATGGTGAGCGTTTTGGCGTCAGATGGCTCCAACCTTTCGGGTTTAACAACACCTATGCGATCTCGGTGCGGAAAGAGGCGGCGGAAGCGCGTGGTTGGCAGCGGATATCGGATCTCAAGAAAGATGAAGGCAAGATCCGAGCGGGCTTCACCGCTGAATTTGCCGAGAGAGCTGACGGTTACCCCGGTTTAAGTGCTGCCTATGATCTCAGATTCCGGGAAATCAAAGATCTGGATCCATCCATGATGTATGGCGCCGCAGCCAATGGTGAAGTTGACGTGATCTGCGCGTTTGCAACGGATGGCCGTATTTCAGCTTACGGGTTAAAGCCCCTTCAAGATGATCGGAGATTCTTTCCCCCCTACCAGGCGGTGCCCATCATTAGAGAGAAATTTCTCGAACAACATCCAGAAGTTGAGGAAGCCTTGGCAAACCTGGGAGGCATTTTGGATGATCAAACCATGCAGCGCTTGAATTTTCAGGTGGATGGAAAAGGATTGAGTCCTTCGGAAGCGGCAAAGGCTTTTCTGCAATCAAAGGGACTGCTTTAGCGGTCTCTATGCAATCCTAACGATGAGCCTTTCCTGATCCTTTTCCACCGGGTAACGGGTTACAGGGTGGGGTGCCGGGCCGAATATTCTGTTTCCGTCGGAATCGTAAGTAGACTTGTTGATGCTGCAGCACTGGACCGTTCCGGTCCCGGGGACCGGGTCCAGACGGCGATGGCCCATATGGGTGCATCTGTTTTGAAACGCACGGTATTCTCCATCCTCGCCGTAAACGACCAATACCCGTACCGGGAGATTGTTTCCCTCAAACCGTGCGGCTCCCCCTGGTTCTTTGAGTTCGGAAGCTTTTGACAGGGTGATGGTCAGTTTCCCGTCGGCGTAATGCCAGCAGTCATTCATCTCGGGTCCGGCGGTTGCCGATATGCCCATCAACCGCTGGAAGAACCGCCTTTTTAAAAACTTGATATCCATAAAATGTCTCCCGGTTTGAAGAAGGAGGCATGACGCCGTTTGCCTCCGGTGACATGCCTCATCCATGCTCGCCTATTCGTTAACCCGCCGCAGTTCCACCTGCACGCGATTCATGGGATTCGGACAATCCCAGACCATGGCGTCGGGATCTTCGCCCATGGGAAAGGTGCCGCCGAACTGCAGGGTCTTTACCCATCCCGAAATATTGCTGTAGAACAATCCACAGAATTCGCCGCATTTGTGAGTGCTGAGTTCAAACGCGTCACCCGGTTTCATCCCGATGGTGCAATTTCCTTCTGTACCAAGCACATTTGCAACCACTTTGTTACCGATTGGTGGATAACTGATGTCAGCCATTAGAAACCTCCTTGTTTGTTGTTGTCCATGATGTCGGACGGTTTGTTTTGTCTCGTATGCGTGATTATTCTCTAAACACTGCATACTTTCCTGATTGTATCAGGTCCTTAACGATATATTTAAACGACTCGGGCGTCTGGTGTTCCGGGTAGCGACGGAACATTGCGGCGGTGCGGTCGATTTCAGATAATTCCTTCAAACAGGCCATGGCTTCGGCCCTGTTTTTCACAACGGCATCCTTCTTCACAACCGGCCGCACGGCCGGGATGGCGGGAATCGAAGCCGGTTTTCTTCCGGCCTGCTTGTGACATCTGCAGGTGTTTTTTTCATTGACCAGGCCGCAGTGCTCCACCATGAATTTCCCTATGCGCTTTCTGCCTCGGGAAAGGCGCTTCCTGAACGTTTCGGGAGTGATGTCAAAGATATAGGCGCCTTCTTGGCTGGTGATGCCGAAAATGTCCCCAAGGATATAGGCTATACGCGTCTTTCTATCCAAACAGGCCAGCACGGTCTGCATGCAAGAAAGCCTGGCTTCCTCGGCCAGAAGATCCCGCTCCGGGCCTGAAACGGGCAGGGACGCTGTTTGGCCGGCATCCGCGGAAACAATCTCTTCCAGAAGTTGGAAGGTCAGTCTTGCGCCTGTATGGTTTTTCTGTTTTCGAATGGTGAGAAGATGGTTGCAGGCCACTCGGTACACCCAGGAGGTGAAAGCGCTCTCTTCACGAAAGTCGCTTAAATGGGTGATGATCTTGATCAAGATCTCCTGGGTCTCGTCCTCGGCATCTTCATCATTGCCCAGCATCCTCAGTGCCAGTCCGTAGATTTTTTCCTGAATGCGTCCCACAACTGTTTCAAGGGCATGTTTGCTCCCGCCTTTGGCCTGGGTGACAAAGTGTTCCAAGCTTGACGCCATTTGCTGATCCTTTGATTTTGAGTTTTTATATTAGGACTGAAATGATCAAGAAGTGTGACACCAAAAGAGACGAAAATTTTTTTGTGTTACATTGCCATAATCGGCACGCCAAGGGTTCATATGTTGACATTTGGGGCGGTTCATGCAAGGCTTCTTCCTAAACAAATGATCAGCCTTCCTGGAAGATGGCAGAGGAAAAATAATTTAGGATAGAAGACCAAATGTCAGAGCCGAATCAACTGGAAAAAATCCTGGGATCAATCGAAAACTTGCCGCCGTTTCCTGAAACGGCAAGAAAAGTTCTGGAGCTTTCAGGTGACAGTGACGTCGATTTTAAGGAAATCATCAATGTCATAAAGTATGATGAAGCTTTGACGTCCAATTGTTTAAAGGTCTGCAATTCAAGCTATTATGGCCTGCGCACCAAAACCTTCACCGTTGATCAAGCAGCGGTTATTCTGGGTATCGAGAACATCCAGACGATCGCTATTGCAAGTGCCAGGGAGCTTTCCGGGTACGCCGGGGCCCAGGATGGTTATTCCATGAATGCGGGGGAACTGTGGCGACACAGCGTCATCACCGCCACCATTTCTCAGCTGCTTTTCAAAAAGGAAGGGGCTCAGGAGGCCTCCATATTGTTTACTTCGGCGCTTCTCCACGACATCGGAAAAGTGGTCTTGAATGAGTACATAGATAAGGATACCGGCAAATTGGTCGCACTGGCCCAGAGAGAAGGACTATCTCTTGTGGAAGCTGAAAAAGTCGCTTTCGGTATTGACCATGCGGAATTGGGGGGTCTCATCGCCGAAAAATGGCGATTTCCTTCAATGCTGTCTAATTCTATCAGAAATCACCATCATTCCGCTGACAAATTCATTCCCAATATCGAAGCGTGGGTGAGGTTGAGCAATCTCGTTTATCATGCATGGCTTGCAAATTCGGTCTATTCCCACCGCCCTGAGATCATCTCCCGCATCAAAGAATCGGTTCTTTTCCAATTTGGTTTGAAACAGACACACATAGATCAATTATCCGCCGATCTTCAGCTGGAATTACAGAAAATCGAAAGCCTGTTGATGTTATCCTGGGTGTGAATAACGACCCAGGGAAAACCCTTATGCCGCCGATTTAGGTGTTTTTCGGACCTGTGGGTCCCCCTGCCTCATTTGGAACCAATTCCCAGCGTCAATTTCGCGAACTTCTTTTTAAACGAGCCCTAAGACGCCTCGGTCATGGCCATGATCAGTGCCCCTTTGGCCGTCGTGGCCAGGGGATCTTCGGCGAGGCGCACCTCGGAAATCTCCACTGGCAGGGCCACATCGCCCAGCATGTCTTCGAATCTTTCCTTGCACCCCCTTGGGATGGCGGTGCCGCCGCTCAAGACGATGGGTATGGGGGAGGATATCTTGGGGATTTTGTCGCTGGAGGAGAGCACCTGTTGCAGGCTCTCCAGCAGTTTTCGGATGACTTCGTCGTAAAAAATGTGCAAAGCCGTGCTGACGCGATCCCCGGGCGGTACCAAAAGGTCCAGGGTCTCCTCCTTAATCTCCTTGACCTTGGTGGCGGGCTCTCCAATGGCGTTTTCCACCATAGAGTCGATGTAATCCCCCGCCATTTGAATTGAATAGGTGATGACCGGAAAAGAGAGGTATGAGAGGCAGACATTGCACATGCCGCCGCCCATGCTGATACCGATCCCCGTAAAATCATCATGGGACAGTTCAGACAGGACGATTGCCATCCCTTCATTGACGCTAATGGGCGTATAGTCCAGTTCGGTGATGGCCCGCTTGATCATGGACTCATGATAGATGATGGTGCCGGGCCTGTCGATGGGGTCGCCCGGAATTCCGAAACACATGGTTTCACCGGGGATCCTCGGTTTTGCAATCAGCGTTTCCAGAATGGCCTTGATAACGCGGATGCCCTCGTTTTCGCTGGGACTCAGGACGCCCTGCTTCATGGGGCGCCGGGTGTTCATGTTAAACATGTTGGCGAAATTCTGGGCCGAGTATCCAATCACGTAAAAAAGGTTGTCCCGCTCATAATAATGGATCTCTTTCTGATTGAGAATCCGTCTTGAGAATTTTCCCACGGGAACCGTAAAGAAGGCGTTCAATTCCCTTGTGAGCCGGATGGCCCTGCGCTTGTTCTGGGCCACGATGACGTGGCTGGTGCCGATATCGAGGCCGATGGGTCCTTTCAGGGTTTCCGCCATTTCTCCGATGGGTTTTTCCCGGGTCACCACGTCTTTTTGAGAGGCTTCCACCGCCTTTTCTACCATCTTCTCCGTATCGGGATCTTTCTTAGGCGTTTGTCTCTTCTTTTCATCGGCCATCAGCAAGTACCTCCTTCACATTTCAAAAAGATTCGCATTCCCTCAAAGACAGCCTGCTGTAAACCGGCCCGCATCCATCCGATCGCGGTTTGACAGCATGGGCGGCAAAACGGTTCCGCAGGGGCCCCTTAAAAAACCACACATGGAACAGGACCCCATGCCTATTTCTACGTACATAAAACATGATCGCTTTTGGGTCAAGGATTTAGTCGGTTTCATTGGCTTCGGAGTCCTTATTCATGGACGCAGCGGCGGCGAGGTTGTCGTGCAGATGGGCTTGCCAAGAGTAATATCGGTCAAATCGATCGTTGAGTCTTTTTCTGTAATTGCTAAGGGACAGGCTCTTTTGTTTGGCCGCGGTTTTCAGAAATGCTTCGGAGCGGACGATGCCTGGCCAGACATTGCCGTTTAATACCTCGTTAAAATAGCGATCCCGTTTGAAGCCGAATTCTATGATGGAAGGGATCAATTCCCCGTACTTGTCTTGAAGTCCGAAACGATGAAAAGGAAACCCATGGGCCAGATCCAGATGATAGCCCACCAGCCTGTTTTTGGGATACACCGAGGCGATACCATGGGCAATGCAATTATGTTGTGGTATTTGATAATGATATCGCAGCCAGTCCGTCAGTTCTTTTCCGGACTGGATTTGGGCCTCGGTAATGGTGGATCGGTCCATGACCCGGATTTTGGGGCGGGTTGAACCGGGTTCAAGAATTTCCTCAAAGTCCTTGCCTTCAAAGCAGATGCCCAAAAAGGCATGGTTCAGATTCAAAAAAATCGAATCCTCGTCGGCCCAAACCGCATTCCCCGCGTGAAAAGCCGCATCTTCGTCGCGGACGATGCGATAAACCCGGCCAAAACGGTCGATCAGGTAATGGTAGCCCTTTTTTCGGCGGACGTAATGCACCAGCTGGTTGCTGAATTTCTTAAGCAGTTTGTTCTTTTCCGGTTTAAACGGTGCCATATCCCCTTCGGAGGTGTGGTACAGGATTCCCCGTATCCGATGGCTAAATGCGTCCGGCCCCGGAAGGACGTCCTCATTTCTTGAAAAAACAACGTAGTTTCTTGAAATGTTTTTCACTTTATAGGCGGTAATGATCTGGAGACCGTTACTGTAGGTTTCCGCGTCTTTCGTCTTTTCCACAAGCCAGATGGGTTGTTTCAGGTATTCCGGAAAAATGTCCTTCTCGTTTCCCTCTTCGGTGGTCACCCCATGGGATTCCGGAATTTGATCGGCCGTCTCAGAAGGGACGTCGGCCAACATCAACCCGGGGTCGGTTTTTGGGTTCTCTTGACCGGTCTCTTTGCGGTCATGGCCGGTTTGTGGGATATGGGTTTCGGACATGAAGTTGTTTTGCGCAGGTCCAACAGCGACTTTCGGGTCCGCTAATGGAGATTGCTCCTCCAGCAACCCGAATGCAAAAGGGTTATTCAGGAAACGGTCGTCAACGGGGAAAAGAAAGGTTTGATCTTTCTTCTTCTTCTCTGTAATGGGTTTCAACGCCTTGGCACCTGACGTTGGTGATGATGGTGTGGATTCCTTGATTTTCGATTTTGGTGGCGGTGTTGTTATGGGTTGGACGATTCTGGCTGCCGCAACTCCATGAAATGCCGGGTCCGCCGGGGTTTGGTGACGGTTCCCGCCGTTAAATTGATGGAACAGGGAGATCCCCACGTACAGTATCAGGCACAGCATCAAAAAAGAAATGGCGGGATGAAAAGGTCGCTGGACATGCCATGAGAAAAATGGACGGCGCGATATGACGCCATTTCGAATGGCTTCCTTTATGACAGGACCGCTCTGGGGCACAAGTTTTTCGATTTCGGCCTTAAGAAGGCGTCTGAAAGCGTACTCCCTTCCGGCTGGGTGGAACCTCAGGATAATCGGTTTTTGATGAAATCGTTTCAGGACGTTCCGCGTGAATTTGAGCCGCAACGTCTTATCCCGTAGAATCAGAGCATATTCATTGATGAGCTGCCGATAGTTTTCGGGAGGTAAATCCTGGGAAAAAGCACTTTTCATGAAATACGGTTCAACCTGGTTGTCAATCGGGCATCACAAAGGGGAATCGCCCGGTTCGCGCCCGATTCATGACTGACAAGTTTCATGACGAATGTCTTCAACCTGCAAGTAAAATGCCATATTAGCATGAAGGCATTTCGAATGCACCTCTCATTTGGAAATTACCCCATGATCGGTGTCAATGTGCGGACCGGAAGGATGGGACGGTTCAAGTGAAGTAATAAGACATTGCTTTTTTTTAAGCGAGCCGTCAGCGACTGGTACATTGGAGAACCGGCTTGTGGGTGAAGCGTATCAGTAACTGGAACCCTCCTCTTCCATGGTTCTTTTGCCCGATCCCAGGGGCTCCCACTGATGATCCCCGGAACGTTCATTGCGGTTCGGCTTCTCTCCCTTTAACCCGCTTTCAAAGGAATACGCTTTATGACGAGGGCCCAAAGATTCCCATTCATTGGATGTTTTTTGGCCTATTTTTACTTTTGCGCCCCCTGAATCTTCTCTCACGCCTTTGAGAATTGCCGCGCGCAAACTCACTTTGTCCCCACCCTTGACTGAGAGATAGTTCCCCCCCGCGGCCTTTGCAATGTTGCGCAACGTCTTTTCTTCCTTTGAACCCGGCTTTATATCAAAACCTATCAAGGTAAACTGAATGGGGAAATCGTCTTCCATTGCCAGAAGCTGCAAATGTGAAGCATATACCATTGCCGCCAAGAACAATGACAGACCGGTCTTTTTTGAAAATATTCTGGACATATCATTCCTCCCTGCTAGAGGGTCCTTTGGTAAACCGTTTGGCAGCCCCAACCGGATCGCCGCGACAGGTTTCAATGCCATCGGTGAGCACCACGAACTTTCCTTGCCGGCCCCTTGAATGGGTTTTCATGTGCTCTCGTCCAAAATTGATGGCTTCGGCAAGGGGCGTCGATCCTGAGGGTGAAATTTTCTTGAGTGCGTTCGTGATCAAAGTGGCATCGGTCGTGTAATCCTCATCCAGGTTGACATTCCCGCAACCACGATAGACCACCAGTGCTACTTCGTCATTCTTGTCTTTCCCTTTTACGGCTTCACTAATCTGTTCTTTGTACTCTTCCAAAAGGGTTGCGCCCGACGAGGTCCTTTTTTTCATGCTGCCGGAAGCGTCCAGCACAAACATCACGGACATCTTGATGCAGGACTTGTCCTTTTCAAAGGGTCTTGGAAAGTCCTTGAAGGTCTCTTTGATGAAGTCTTCATCCATTTTCAGCATGTGCCGCATCAAAAACCGCATTTCGTGGGCGGACATGGCGCTCTCTTTTGACACATAAGTGGTTGTGCGTAGCCAACGCGAGTAGTACTTGGCGGCAACAGAGCCATTTTTGGCCATGTCACGAATTCCGGCCTGAATATCCCCGGGTCTCAGCCCCATTTTGGGATCCATCATCATTAGTGCAAGCCACATGGCCCAGGTCTCATCCAAAAGGTCGTATTGCTGGCTTTCGGTAAGGGTGTCCTTTTTACCGGATTTTGTAACAACGTTTTCGTATCGGCAACGCGTGGAGTTTGCAAATGCGTTGATACGGCGGGCATTGCCGTTCGCTTTCTCATTCTTCCCGGCTTCCTCCTTTGCCCAGTCGAGATAGGCATGGGACAGTTCATGAAAAATAGGTCCGATTTCACTCCATGATAATTCATCGTAAGGTTTCAGTCTCCTGCCAAGTCCGTCAACAGAGAGGTTTTTGCCCAATCTCATTTCGTTGGTTGATCTGTTATACTGTGCGACAGTATCCGAACTCCTCAAACCGCCGAAACTCAATTTGATGTTGGGCAGAACATGCTTGGTCAAGAAATCCACATGCAGCTGATGTTTTTCCTTGCCCGAGTTGAGAAACGCATTGAGGCTTTCCTTGGCATCGTTTGCATGGGTTTGGGCGGGCACCAGAAAAACGAGCATAACGGAAATCACGAAAATGACCGGTTTCATAAGTCCCTCCTAAAGAGGTCACACAAGATGTGAAAATGGGATGGAAGTACGCTTATTTCCTGTTGAATGGTAGAAGTTTATGGGCCTTTTCTTTTTGTGAGTCTTCTAATCAAGTGCCGTGAGGAAGCGGTTTGAGCAAGAAAGCCGAGACGATTGCGCCGAGATGTAGTTTGGGCGTTTGAGAATTCAAAATGAGCTCATGGTCATTGATTCCAATTTAGACGATCTTGCCTGCCAAGGTCAAGCGAAAATGGGCGCCCCGGATTGGACGACCATGGGACATCCTTGTCACTGTAAAACAGATGGGCTTTTGCGGCCGGGTGTTGAACAAGGAAGCGCTTTTCAAAAGAACCGGACACGGACGATCCTCATGCAATATCATTGAAGTAATCCATTACCATATCCATGAACGCCGCCATTACTGAGGAAATAAACTTTTCCCTGTGCCAGATCATAAGGATACCGGCCTCTATGGGGCCATCGTCCATTTGAAGGAGCGCCAGGCGGCCGTCCCGGACCTCTTTTTCCACGGCAATATCCGGTACCATGGCGATACCCATACCCTGGGCAACGCATGCCAGGGTTGCGGCAACACTGTTGAGTTCCATGATGGCCCCAGGGGAAACGTTTGCGTCGGCGATGATCCGTTCGAGCATCCGCCGGTAGTTGCAATCCGTTCGATTGACCAATAAAAGCTGCGAAGCCAAATCCTCGAGGGGGGCGGCCTCTTTTCGGGCCAGTCCGTTTTCCGGATGGGAGACAAAACAAAGTCGGACGCTGCTGACGAATTTTACCTCAAGGTTCTTTAAACTTATGGATTCGCCGATGATGAATGCCAGGTCATAGACGCCGCCGCCGAGGTCTTTTTCCAGGCCGCTCAATGTGCAGGTACTGAATGTCAAGCTGCAATCAGGGTATTTTGCACGAAAGTCCGCGAGCAACCGGGGAAGGTAATGAACGGAGAGCGTTTCCGGTATGCGGATGTGGAGTTGTCCCATGGGTCTTCCGCCGGAAATCGCGGACCTGGCCTCATCGGCAAGCCCCAAAATGCGGTTGGTATATTCCAATAATTTCACGCCGGCCTCGGTCAAGGTGATTCCCCTTCTGGGGAGCCGGTCAAAGAGCCGGGTTTCGAGGCTTTCTTCGAGCGTTTGTATCTGGGCGGAAACCGCCGACTGGGAATAATTCAATGCGCGGGCGGCTTTGTGAAAATGAAGAAGGGTTGCCACCATTTTAAAGGTCTGAAGCTGCCGCAGGTCCATGGTCTCCTCCAATGATCGAAATTATTGATCAAGTCAATTAAAACAAATCATTTGTCTTTATTTTACACTATGGTTACTGTTTAATCAACGATTAATTATGGTGGTCATAAGCTTGATTGCAAAAAAACGATTTGCCGTATGGGAGGATAACAATCATGGAAAATGCATGCATGGTTTTCGTTGGGGCCCCCAACAGGGCGAAAAGATTTCAGGAAGCGGCAAGAGAAGAAGGGTGGCGGATCCACGTTGCGGCGGCACCGGAGCAGGCAGTTTCATGCTGTTTGGCCTCTGAGCCCGATCTTGTCATTATTGACCATTTTCCCGAATCCGAAAATGCCAGATCGGTTTTCTATCAGTTGCGGATGGTGGAAATGGGGCCGTTTCTCGTACTGAACGATTCACCGGGAGACCTGAAGTTCTCCGGTTTGAACGCCTTGTCTTTCATGCGGATGATAGCGCGTGATTTTAAAGCCAATGATCTGGTAAAGGCCGTTAAAGACCTCCTTAAAACGAACGGCAAATCCTTGAGAGGGCGGGCGGCTCCATCAGGGCCCACGGAAAGCGGGCGAAGCCGAAGCATTCATCCCATTTTAAGGGAGGCGGACGCGGCGGGAATCTGTTGCGGATAACCCGTGGACAAATCCACCCAAAAAAGAAGCGCCTTGATCGAATCTCCTCTTAAAGGGCATCAACGTGGGGATGGCGGATCCGGCGTTTACAGGGGCGGTAATCTTCTACCTCAGGCAAACCTGCGAAAAAGTGGCGTGGAGGATGTTTTTCGGTCACAATCGCCGAAAAACGGGGTCAATACTTATGGTATGGGAATGGGCGGGAAGAAAAGGAGATGAATAATGGCAACCATCGAGAAATTGGGATAAAGATATTCTTGAGCTTTTCCAATTTACCGTCTTGGCTGCGGCCGGTCCGGGCAGGGGTTTTCAGTGAAAAAAATGAGGTTACCGTGTCACGATCCGAACGCGTGGCGGTATATCATAATAGAGGACGTAACACATGGGAAATCCATTTGAAAAGAAAGTCAGCGACCGAAATCATGATCTCAGGCTTGTCACCGGCGCCCTGACCGGCAACCGGGATGATCTTGAAGCCCTGTTGATCCGTCATCAACCCTGGATTTACAACATATCGCTCAGAATGCTGTGCGATCCGGATGATGCCGCAGACGTAACCCAGGAAATAGTCATCAAGATCATCACCAAATTGTCCAGCTATGATCCGGAAAAATCAGCTTTCAGGACCTGGTTGTATCGGGTTGTTGTCAATCATATTCTGAACATGAAAAAGCGGGGGTACGAAGTTTCTGCCGTGAGTCTTGACGAATACTTCGATGTTGACAGCATTCCGGATAAGGATCTCAGTTCAAGGCCGGAAAACAGCGTTCTTCTGGATGAGCTGAAAATCAATTGCTTTTTGGGTTCGCTCCTATGTTTTGACCGTAAGCAGCGAATGGTGTTTATTCTTGGGGCCATTCTCAACATCCCCGATTCGGTGGGAAGTGAGATAATGGCAATATCCAAATCCAATTTTCGAAAAATACTGGAACGTTCCAGACACAAGCTTGGGCATTTTGTGAATCAGAAGTGCGGTCTGCTAAATGATGCCAATCCCTGTCATTGTTCTAAGAAACTGGAATCACTGATAGAGACTGGGATGATGAACCCGGCAAGAATTGTCTTCCATAATGAAAGGGCTCCCACGGTTAAAAGTGTTTTGTTGGACAGGGTTAAGGAAATCGAACAATACAACCTGAACAGACTGGAAGCCTATAACCGTATGTTTTTGGATCATCCTTTTTATGAATCCACGGATTTGCTGGAATGGCTCAGGGAGGTCACCGACACGGAAAAAATCATGCAATTACTAAAGGCGCCCGTTGAAGGAGGCATCCACTGATTTAGCGGACAAACATATGGATCATGGGTTCCCGCAATTGCTTAGGACCATTTAGGAGACGCGGATGCGGCGGGCGTTTGTTGCTGAATTTTTGGTGGTGTGTCCATATGTTGTGGTATAATTTACTGCTCTCTTTTTGGAGGTGCCGATGGGGGTGATGAAGTAGGGAGTTCCGCCATCTCACTGGAGCACGGTGAGAACGTCATGGACGTTGCCGGCAAAAACCACGGATGCAGCCTCATGTTCAGCCCCTTTCCTATAGGACCGAATCCATCAATTGACCCAGTTGCCGAAGGTGCGTCTGCTCCTCGTCCGCCAGTTGGGAAAGAAATCTACTGCTCTCTTCATGCGCCACCCGCTCCGATGCCCGGAAATAGAGATCCAGGGCCTGGGTCTCAATGGACATGGCCAGTTCGATGGCGCCTTCCGGAGATTCCAGATCCGGGTTGAAAAAGTCGATATACTCCTCCGTGCTCATCCCCCCTTCCACCGCAGGATTCACCATCTGGTTGGCAAATTCCTCACGGGAGACCGTGCGATGGGTCATTCGTAAAAACTCCTGAAAGATCCGATCCCGGTGATTGACTTCAATCCGTGAAAGCTTTTGAAAGAGATCTCTGACTGCCTTGTTTTTTATCGTTTTCCCCATCGAAATGTAGAATTCCTCAAGGCCCAATTCCAGACCATAAGCGACAATGAGGGTTTCTTCGAAAGACTCCGTGCCGTTGAAAAGATTCAACCCCTTTTCCTCTCCGAAAAAGGCCTTTTCGCCGTTCCATGCCCGAATACCGCCCGCAAGGTTGATCACCTCCCGAAACCCTTTGCCGGAGAGCATTTGCGCAGCCACCCGGCTGCGGCCGCCGATAGCTCAGTAGACCAGCGTCGGCTTTTCCGGATCAAGCTCGTTGATCCGGTCCCCCAAATCACCAACGGGAATCAACCTTGCGCCCGGGATATGACCGGATTCATATTCCTTGGGCTGTCTAACATCAAGAATGGTTACCTCCGAAGGAGGCATCTTTGAAAGGAACTTCCTCGCCCGCTCCGCGTCATAGGATTTAACGGGTCTAAAAAATTGTCTCCATTTCATATCAATCTTCTCTCGCTTTGCGTCTCCACGCCAGCCTTGTTCAAACCGTCCAGCAGCATCTCGGTGAGTTCTTTCTGATAGACCATGCGCTGAACTAAACTGCGGCCGCGAGTTTTAAAATCAGGGACCAAGGCCAACAGCTCACTCCCTACTTTTTTTGCTTCCGTCTGAAGACCGAGCTTTCCCAAAACCGCGGCGCGGATGAGCGGATCCCAGAAATAGTCAGGAGTGTTGAATCCATTTGCATCGACCAAGGCAGTTTCAAATTCGCCCCGATAATAATGATACAGAAACGGGACGATGTGGTACCAGCCGGGATGATGCGGATTCCGGCCCATGGCTTTGACAATCAATGCCACTCCCTCCTCCCATTGGCCTAACCCCATCAGGAACAGGGCCGAGTTGGCCAGATAGTTGGCATTGTTCGGATTCAATTTCAAAGCCCGGTCAATCTCTTTCAGGCACAGTGCTTTCTGGGACCTCAAATAGTGGTTGATTGCCATCGTAAGGTGGGCCGGCTGAGAGTTGGGGTTCAAGGCCAACGCTCTTTTTCCCAATTCCGCGGCCCGCCCCAAATCATATTGACTGTCCGTGTATCCAAGCCAAAAAGGCGTTGAGATGAGATCGCCCAACAGGGCCAGGGCCAGGTCGTGATCAGGGTCTTTTTGTATGACCCTTTCCATGGCATTAATGGCCTCTGTGAGCGACTGCTCGGTAAGAACTTTGACATGGTGATGAAACCGAAGAATCGCTGCATAGTCCGACAACTTGTCATCGTGATGGGACAATACCTCTTTGGCCATGGTGCGCGGAATGACGCCAAAGTTGTCGGCGATCGTGGTGACGATCTGGCCCACAATCTCATGCTCAACCTGGTCAAAGGAGGTCCTGTCCATGTCGTGATCGTGGGTCTGACCCCAAAGCTTGCGTCCGGTGAGGGTGTCCGTCAGTTTGCTTGTCAGACGTAGCGTTCGGCCCAGCAGCCGAATTGTACCATCCAAAAGGAAACGCACGTTGTATTCCTGCCCGATGGCGCGAGGCCCCAGGTGCTTCCGGCGGAGGATATCCCTGTTAAGGGGGCCGACCACAAAGAATTCCTGGAAACGGGTTAGCGCAATGACGATCTCTTCGGTAATCCCGCCGGCAATGAAGTCATAATCGGATTCATTCCCCAGATATTCCATGGGCAATATGGCGATTGAAGGACCGCTCGTCACCGGAACCTTCGGCCCTCTCGTGGTTGTAGTGGAACGTCGGCGCTCAGATGCTGATTCCGCGTCTTTGGGATTGGCGTGGTTAAGTCTAAAAACAGGCGTATAACCCCCTTTGGGGATGACGATTCTAACCGGGTCGTCCATGCCGTATTCATGATAATAGCGATCAATGGCGCGGCGCAGTTTCTGCGCATGGATCCGAACGGTTGGATTGGTCCCGGGATCGAATGCTTCCCCAAGTCCCATCGCTTCCACCCCAATGGTGTACTGCTTGATTCGGTCCGATTGGCCATTGAGGGTCTGTTCAACCACGAATCGCAGCATCTGGCTCATTCGTTTGCTGGATAAAAGCTCAGGGCTGGCCAGCATTCTATCCAGCTGAAGCTTTACAAGATCAGGTGAAACACCCGTCATATCGATCCCATGCGAGTATTCGAACTCCAAAACGCTACGCAAAATTTACGGTAAAATACCGTAAAATACCTTTCTTCAAAAAATCTGGTCACTAGAGTTGTTGAAAGGAAAGATCCCGAATTTGTTGGATTCGAGCCTTTCCTCACCTCTTTTTCGCACCGTAAATAGGTATAATGATGACCGAACATGTTTTCAAGAAATTCCCTGAAAAAATCGATAGGGTTCGATCGCTTTTACAAGCGGACGCCATCTTTGAGGAGGTTTGTGCGGATTATGAGGAAATCTGTACATGGTTGGCTTCCCGACTTCGGATAAAAAAACTTCCCCAAGAAGAATTGAACCGGGCCCGGGAACTGAAGCAGGAATTGGAAAATGAAATAATTGAATTCATAGGAGAAAGCCAATGAAAACAACGGAAAGATCGATTGAAGCCACAGCTGACGGCGACTTCACCCGCACCTGGCGCTACAAAGTGGGACTTACCATGATCATCATCGGCAACCTCGGAATTCTCTTTGCCCTGGTCATGCCGGCTCTGGGTGCCGGTGCCGGTATCGTGGGCGCCCTGGTGGTCGGTGGTGAACTGGTGAGCCTTGCCAGCATCATTTTCCTTGGAAAGAAGGGTTTCAAGGCCATCAAGTCCAAATTTTTCGCATTTATCAAAGAAAGCTATACAAAACCGGTGGGCCGGACGCGCCACTACTTTGGCATCGTACTCTTGTGCGCCAACGTGCTGACCTATTTCATTCTGGCTTTCTATGCATGGGAATCGTTTGGCGCAGCGACATCGGATGGCCCGCAACCCATTGTCTGGGGGCTCGATTTGGACCAGCAGGGTTCACTGGTGGCGTGGCTCTTCCTGATCGGCGAGTGTTCCTTTCTGATCGCCATATACGTTTTGGGCGCAGACTGGTGGGGCAAGTTCAGGCGGATATTTGTTTGGGAAAAGCTGGAAGGATAAAGAAGCTCAATTTCGGATTTCACTCTCTCTATTCAGGCGTTGATTTCCATATAAGGCATCAAAAATAGTAGTCTAAACAAACAATAAAAGGAAGGGAGAAATTCATGTTACCACTAAGACAAAAACACGAATTTGGCACTTTAAGAGAAGTTGTCCTGGGACGAACCGACAAGGCGGCGTTTCCTCCCAAGTGCAAAGCCAACGCAAACTTCACCGATCACATCGAGGATCTCGGGCCTGATTTCTACGACAAGTACGAGGAGAATGAGCTTATTCCCGCCATTGAAGCCAAGCCGGAAGTCATGGAGGCCTACGACAAGCTTCAGGAGGACCTCACCAAAATCTATGAGAGCGAAGGAGCGACTGTCCAACGGATCAACTTGCCGACCAATGAGATTCTCAACTACATCGGCTACCGACCGATTGGGTACTGGCCCTTCACGATTGCCAACTTCTGGCAGATCTTTGGCAATGTACTCGTCGAGACGAGCACAAGCGATAACATCATGGAGTGTGCCGTCGCTGCCTTCACTGCTCGTGACCTGCTGGTGGACCGGTTCAACAACGATCCGGATGCCATCTGGCTGAGCGCGCCGCCGGCCCTGCCTTGGGATCCTTCTAAAGGCGCCGGCCCCGGACCTTTTATTGGCCATGGCGATACCCGTTTTCCCGATGAGAAGAACATCCTTGTGGGTTATGGGTATACAGAGGGGCATGATGAACCTGCGGCCGCCAATCAGCTCGGTTATGAAGTGTTCAAGCGGATGATGGCGCCCTTCGGCTACAACGTGACCCAAGTCCGTTACGACACCCAATTCAGTTTCCACTTCGACTATGTTCTGGGCTTCTGTGCTCCCGGCGTCGCCACCTCACCCAAAGGTGCCTTCCTCGACGGAATACCCGAGCCCCTGAAGGACTGGGATTTCGTCTGGCTCACCCGCGACGAGACCGCGATTCACGGCGCGGGCAATCTTGTGCCCCTTGGCCCTGATGAAAACGGGAAGCACCGCGTTGTGGTTCCGGCCAAGTGCGAAAGGGTTGCAGAAGAGATCGAGAAACGCGGCGTAAGAGCCATTCCGGTGGAATGTGAGCTACCAGCCCGAAACGGCGGCGGTATCCGCTGTGCGACGCTGGTGCTAAACAGGGAAGATTAGCGTTTTGCTATACCGGCATACAACCGCAGGAACGACCTGAATATCATAACTGGCGGCCGGCCTTCAAGGCAAGACTCCAACGCTTGAAAGCAGGCGGTCATACTGGTGCAACCGGCAGATGTTATAGTGACGATTAGAAGAGTGTTAAAGGCACCGGGTGCGGCGGAGTACCCGCTACTGATCAAAAAACACAGAAAATTCACAATACTTCAAAATTAAGGAGGCTATTAATGGAACAAGAATCTACCTTCAACATTCCTGTCAACGATACAGTCACTGAAATCATTCCCGGTATGCGGAAGCAGGGTAAAGCCGTCAAAAAGCTCTATGTGGAAAGCGATTATGCCCCTTGCCATGCGGTTATGGTGGGTAATCCGAGCGAAATCTGGGTGCCTGACCCAAGAACCTGGGAGTTTGGCAACCTGGTCCGCTACGAATCTGAATTCATGAAAAAGTTCTGGTGGGCGTATGGCGGAATGAACATGAGAGACGTGAATTCAAAGCTTCATGGCCAAATGGTGAAGGAATCCAATGCTTTGGCAGATGCCTACCGCCAGGCAGGCGTAACGGTCGTGCGAAATGATACGGGCCATACTCCGCCGGAGGTCGCGAATTACACCTATCCCTGGTCCAGACAGAAGAACATGTCTCTTTTTGGGCAATCGGCCGGTGAAGTGATCGGGCACGCCTTTGTTCAGATGTG
>JANQDY010000152.1 GCA_028278625.1 Thermodesulfobacteriota bacterium | reverse complement strand
ATAGAAGTTACCGCAAGGCCCCGAACTCTCCAGGATATCCCCTTTTTTTACATGATCGAAGAGGTAACCCGATACCAGCCCCGATGCCACCCGCCGAACCGTAATATCCCAAAATCCTGTCTGGTTCGGGGGGGATGATATGCTGTAAGGGCGGTTGGTGCGGATGCTGCCGGTGTCCATTGTAAGGGAAATATACTGACCCGCCAGAAACGGGGGAAGATCACCCTTTTTCGGAATCAGCCGAAACGTCCTGGCAGTGGCGGTCTCCTCCACGATATCATTCACCCGGAGTTTCAACAGCGTGGGATGAAGCCGGCTGATGAACCGGTCCGGCATGCTCGCATCTTTCGTGTAATCCACGCCGAACTTCCGGCTGTATTCGATCTCCTGAACGATATCCCCATATCCGTCAAATTCTTCATATACGGCCTTTTTCATCTTATTCCGTCTCCAGTTTGCGAACGATGGATCTGGCCACGTTACAGCCGGCCTGAAGCGTCGGGTGAAACCCGCAATCCCCCACCCAGCCGCTGGCAAAGTAAAGCCCTTTTACGGGAGAGTATCTTCCCGGCTGAAAGAACATGGAATCCTTGGTGTACTGTTCGTATCCGTAGATGGCCCCCTCCGGATGGCCCAGATACCGCATGTGGGTTAAGGGAGTTGCCACCTCCAGTTCTTCGATGTGGCCTCTTAGGTCCGGATAGATCTCCTCCACCCTCCGAAGCATCTCCTCCGCACACGCGAACTTCACCCGGTGATAGCTCCTGGGAGGAACCTTCAGCCAGGTCTTTCCATACTTGAGGGTCACGATGTTTGCCTGGCAGGTCCCTTTGGGGGAAAACTCCGGGTCCGACACATCGTAGCAACTGAGGACCATGGGCTGGTTACCGATGGGCAGTTCTTCCATACTGCTGAGGTTCCGATCCGTCACATCCAGATTTTTGATGAGGAACGTGGTGGGATCCGTTAATCCCAAGTCTTCAGGTTCACAATCAAAACCGGCAAACAGGGTAAATGCGGACGGGCTCAGGCTCCTGCCCCGCATCTCCCTGGAAACGCCGGGCGGTACATGTTCCGGGTCCATGAGACCCGCATAGGTTGAGACCTGGGATGCGTTTGATACCACAAAACGACTCCGTATGGATTCACCATTCGCCGTCATCACACCCGCCACGGCCCCGTTTTCCACCATGATTTTTTCCACGGAGCAGTTGTATCGCACGGTTCCCCCGTTGTTCAGGAAGTGATTGACGATTGTATTGCTGAGGGCCTGGGATCCCCCTTTGATGTGAAAGGGCTTGAATTCGATATAGGTGAAGAAGATCATGGCCAGATAGGGAAAGGCGAGACGGTCCGGCGGCAACCCCACGTATCCCCAGTAGACGCTGATGACGGTCTTGAGCAGGGGATCGGTGAAGAGTTCGTCCAGAACCTGGCCGGCGGTTTTAAAGGCATAGGCGTACATTTCCGGGTATTTTTCACGGGTGGGGGCCGGGTCCTTGAAGAAAAAGGTTGCCAGCATCTGGTTGGCGTAGGCATATACCAGATCGAAAAAGGTCTCGATGTTCTTTTCCTCATGGGGGAACCGGTGCTTCAGTTCCTGGATAACCGCGGTTTTGTCCGGTTTGAATGAGATCTTAAAGCCGTCCGGCATGACCACGCTGTAAAGATCCGGCATCTCCACCAGATCCAATCGGTCCAGAACACCCAGGCTTCCCAGGGTCATGCGGAGGGGTCCCGGTTTTTGGGGGGTGCCCATGCCGCTCAACTGGTGAAGGGCCACCTCGAACTCGAAACGGCCCCGGCAGAAACTGGTGGCGCATCCCCCGGGGATGTTGTGCCGTTCAAGGAGCAGGACCTTCACCCCTTTTTGGGCCAGGGCCGCGGATGCGGTGAGTCCCCCGTTTCCCGCTCCGATGACGATTGCGTCATAGTCGTTCATAGAAATTCCTCCGTTTGCAGTCCGGTATTGCCGATCCCTTAAGCGCTCTTCTCCAACTCCATTTCCCTGAGCTTCCGCCGGAGCACCTTGCCGATGGCGCTTTTGGGGAGTTCGTCCATGAATTCCACCTGCTTGGGGACCTTGTAGGGGGCTAGCTTTTCCCTGCACCAGGTGATGATCTCATCTTCGGTGAGGGTTTGTCCGGGTTCTGCAACCACAAAGACCTTTACGGTCTCCCCCCTGTAGGTATCGGGCACCCCGATGGCACAGGCCTCCCGTATTTTGGGATTTTCGTACAGCACTTCATCGATATCCCTGGGGTAGATGTTATATCCACCCGCGATGATCATGTCTTTTTTCCGGTCCACAATGAAGAGGTAGCCGTCATCATCCATGTACCCGATGTCGCCGGTGTAGAGCCACCCGTCCCGGATGGTTTGGGCGGTCTCTTCCGGTTGATTGAAATACCCGCTGGTCACCTGGGGGCCCTTTAAAAGAATCTCTCCGGACTCGCCCTGGGGCATGTCCTTTTCTCCCGTCTCCACATCCACGATTCGGCAGTCCGTATCGGAGACGGGAACCCCGACGCTTCCGGGCTTCAACTTTCCGCCCCAGGGATTGGCATGGGACAGGGTGGAGGTTTCGGTGAGGCCGTAACACTCCACAATATCCGCTCCCACCTTGGTTTTCCATTCCTTCAGGGTCTCAAGGGCAAGGGGTGCCGCTCCTGAAACGCAGCACTTCACTTGGGAAAAATCGGTTTTGGGAAAATCCGGGTGCCCCAGAACGCCCACAAAAAGGGTCGGGACGCAGGGAAACCAGTTGGGTTTGTACTTCCGGGTCATTTCAAGGACCGTCTTAGGATCCGGACGGGGGATGAGGATGTAGGTGAGCCCCCGGTATATGGCCGTGTTCATGCCGGTGGTGAACCCGGCCGTATGAAATACCGGAAAGGTGCCCAGCATGCTGTCCTTTCCATCTTCCGCGTCCGGGAGCCAGGCTTTCAGCTGCTGAACGCAGATGCTGCAGTTGGCATGGGTCAACACCACCCCTTTGGAGAGGCCGGTGGTGCCGCCGGTGTAAAGGAGGGCCGCAAGATCGTCGAATAGGACTTCCGTTTTGGGCGGGTTCGGCGGGTACTTCTTGATCAGCTGCATGAACTCAGGAACCCCTTCGGACGGGTCGTGCTTTCGATGCATCTTCTTTTTTACAATCGGGAAGAGCTGCTTCTTGGGGAAGGGGAGGTAATCCCGGATGTGGCAGGAAATGATATTTTCGATTCCCGTCTTTTCTTTTAATTTCAGAAACCTGGGGACCAGAAGATCCATGCAGATGGCCAACTTGGATTCAGAATCGTTCAACTGGTGTTCCAGCTCGCTCTCCGTATAAAGGGGGTTGTTCATGACCACCGCACCCCCCAGTTTGAACACCGCATAGGCGGCGATAATCACCTGGGGCATGTTGGGAAGGGCAATGGCCACCTTGTCCCCCTTTTGAAGCCCCAGATCCGCAAGCGCACCCGCGAAACGGTTGACCAGTTCATCGAGCTGCCGGTAGGTGATGGTCTTTCCCATCATCACCAGTGCAACCGTCTCCGGGTATTTCAGGGCGCTTCGTTCAAGGGCCTGGGGCAGGGTAATGGTTTCGTACTGAATGGTGGGTGGGACATCTTTCGCATACGCCTTGTGCCAGAATCTCTCCTCCATGCGCTTCCTCCTTGCGGGTTGCCGGAAAACCCGCGGTCTTCCGGCGGTAAGGGGTTCAAAGAAAGCCTCAGCAAAGATACTTGAAACATCAAAAAGCGAATATCGAATATCGAACAAGGAATGTCGAATTCTGAAGTTTTCCTTCGATATTCTGCGGTTAAAAGAACAAATTCAAAATTGCTATATATGTAAGAGATGGCCTCTCAAAGTGATTGCGAAAGCGCATTTTTCACATGCGTTACCCGGATGGGTTCCCCATTTTACGCATCAGTTCCCGCATTATGATCAGTCGCTGGATCTGATTGGTTCCGGCGCCGAACTCGATCCCCTTGACATCCCTGTACATCCTCTCGATGGGGAATTCCCGAATAAACCCGTATCCTCCGAATACCTGGACCGCCTTTCCCACGGCCCTGACCCCAGCCTCGGCACAGAAGAGCTTTGCATAGGAGGCATCGAGCCTGGCCCGTCTGCCTGAAGCGGCGCGTGTTGCGGCCCAATAGGCGAGGACCCGGCCGGCCTGAATATCGGTGGCCATATCCGCCAGGATCTGCTGGATCATCTGAAAACTGGCAATCGGCGCGCCGAACTGCTTCCGCTCCGTTGCATACTTGAACGCCAGGTCAAAGGCCCCCTGGGCCACGGCGATGGGGGCAATGGACCAGAGGATCCGCTCCCGGTCCAGCCCGCTCATGAGGACGTTCAATCCCTGGTTTTCCACGCCAAGGAGGTTTTCGGCCGGCACCTCGCAGTTTTCAAAGATCAGCTCTCCGGTGGGGGATCCCCGAACCCCCATCTTTTTGAGGGTCTTGCCGGTGGCAAACCCGGGGAAATCCTTCTCAACGATAAAGGCGGATATCCCCTTGGGGCCTGCTTTGGGTTCGGTTTTGGCGTACACCACGATCACGTCCGCCAAAGGGCCGTTGGTGATGAACATCTTGGTGCCGTTTAGAAGGTATCTATCCCCTTCTTTGACCGCGCGAGTCCTTAGGGAGAGGGCGTCTGAACCGGCTTCCGGCTCGGTGATGGCAAGGGCACCGATCTTCTCACCGCTGATCAGCGGGGGCAGGTATTTGTTCCGCTGGGCCTCATTGCCGTTTCTGAAAATGTTTTCCGCGCAAAGGATGGCATGGGCCCCGTAGGTGTTTCCCGTGGAGACGCACCCCCGCATCAATTCCTCCATGACCAGAACGCAGGAGAGAAAATCAGCACCGCTGCCGCCGTATGCCTCGGGGATGGATACGCCGAAGAGACCCATGTCTGCCATGGCCTTGAAGCTCTCTTCCGGAAACCTCTCCTGTTCATCGATCTCAGGGGCCAGGGGGATGACCTCCTTGTCCACGAATCTGGCAACGGTACTTTTCAGCATCCGCTCTTCTTGGGTCAATTCAAAGTCCATTTCCTACTCCTCGTCCTCATCGTTTTGTTCCGGAACAAACCGTTCGATAAACCCGGTATCGAAATCCCCTTTAAGAAACCGTGCATCATCCATTACCTTGAGATACAGGGGGATGGTGGTCTTTAGCGGCTCGATGATAAATTCATCAAGGGCCCGTTTCATCACACGAACGGCCCCCTTGCGGGTCAGGTCGTAGGAGACCAGCTTGGCCACCAGGGAGTCGTAGAAAATGGGGAGTTCATACCCCTGGTGGAGGTGGGTGTCGAGCCTGACACCGTACCCCCCAGGCGGGCGGTAACGGGTGATGGTGCCGGGGCAGGGCGCAAAACCGCGATCCGGGTCTTCCGCGTTGATTCGGCACTCCAGGGCCCATCCCCTGAGGTTCAGGTCGCAAAAGTCGTAACCAAGGGGTTCTCCGGCGGCCAGCCTTATCTGCTCCTTGACCAGATCCAATCCCGTGGTCAGTTCGGTCACCGGGTGCTCCACCTGGATGCGTGCGTTGATCTCCATGAAATAGAAGTTGCCCTCACTGTCCACCAGGAATTCCACCGTGCCGGCGTTCACATAACCGGCCGCTTTCAAGAGGACAACGGCGGCATCCCCCATCTCCCGGCGAAGGGCCGGTGTGAGAAAGGGAGACGGGGACTCCTCGATCAGTTTCTGAAACCGCCGTTGAATGGTGCACTCCCGTTCCCCCAGGTGCGTCGCATGACCCTTTTCGTCACAGAGCACCTGAAACTCGATATGCCGCGGCTTGGAAATATATTTTTCAATGTAGAGGGCCGAATCCCCGAAGGCCGCGCCCGCCTCCATCTTCGCGATGGGGAATTCCTCCATGAGCGTTTCTTCATCCGGGCAGATGCGGATCCCGCGGCCCCCGCCGCCGCCGGCGGACTTGAGCATCACCGGATATCCCATTTCCCCGGCCAAGTGAGTGGCCTCATCCACCGTTCTGATTGCCCCGGGGCTGCTGGGGATCACCGGGACCCCTGCTGCTTGGGCGGTCTTCTTGGCTGACAGCTTGTCCCCCGCCAAGTGAAGGTTGTCGGCTGTGGGACCGATAAAGGTGAGATTTTGGGCGGCGCATCGGGCCGCGAACGCTTCCCGTTCCGCCAGATACCCGTAGCCCGGGTGGACCGCGTCCGCCCCTGTTTCCTTTGCGGCCAAAAGGATGCTCTCCATGTTCAAATAGCTTTTCCTGCTGACCGCCGGACCGATGCAGACACTTTCGTCGGCCAGGGATAGGTGAAGGGAATTCCGGTCCGCCTCCGAGTATATTGCCACCGTACGGATCCCCATTTCCCGGCAGGACCGGATGATCCTGTGGGCGATCTCGCCCCGGTTGGCGACCAACACCTTGGAAAATCTTGGCCGTTGACGACCCGAAATATCTGACACCATGATATCAGGCCTTCAGAATGACGAACATGAGTTCATCGTCTTTTAAGGGGGCTTCATTTTCCGCGACAATCTCAATTATTTTACCGGCCACCGGCGATTTGACGCTCTGAAAGACCTTCATGGTCTCAAGGAGCGCCAACACCTGCTTCTTCTTCACCACATCGCCCACTTCCACGTAGGTCTCCTGGTCCGGCCCCGGTCTTCTGTAGAAGACCCCGGACATGGGTGCCCGAACCTCCACTTTTTTTTTGGCGTCACTCATTGGGTATTCCTTTCAGCTCATTGCGGAGTAATGTCATTCCGGGCATGACCCGGAATCCAGGTTCCGAGAGCGACTGGATTCCTGCTTTCGCAGGAATGACGGTTGATCCTGGTTCGTGTGATGACCTTTAACTCCCCATCACGTGGGCCCCGCCCCCTGGCCCTTGGCCCTTTGGGGCAATGTTTCCCTTTTGTTCCAGGTGAGTTCAAGGGCATCGATGATCCGTTTCCGGGTATCCTTGGGATGGATAATCTCATCCACTACCTGGGCGGTCCAGCTTTCCGCCGCCTCAAATACATCCACCGTCTCCCTGGCCCTGTTCAGGTATCCGGAATAGGCATCCGCTTCCATGCCGCAGGAAAAGGCCTTCTGGTAGTCCATGGTGGATGCTTCAACGCTGAACCTGGCCGTTGGCCAGGCATAGGAGATGTCCACGCCCATGTCTTTTACGCACCCCAGTATCATGCCGCCCGCATCCCCGTGGGCCTGCCGCAACACCACGGTGATTTTGGGGATGGTGGCCGTTGCGTAAAGGTCGATTATCTTTCCCAAATGCCGTATCAATCCCAGTCCCTCCTGGGATTCGCCGGGTACCAGGGGAGGGGTGTCCACCAGGGTTACCAGGGGAATGTTGTAGGCATCCAGCACCTGCAAAAACCGGTAGTATTTATCGCAGGCATCTATCTCAACGACGCTTTTGGGTGTGGCGGGGTTGCAGGCCACCAGTCCCACGGGCTTGCCGCCAAAATGACAAAAGCAGGTGATGATTTGGGTTGCGTATTCGTCCTTGATTTCGTAGATCTCCCCGTCATCCGCCAACCGCTCGATCACAGTGTGCATATCATAGGGGGTTTCATGGTCATCGGGGACAAGGTCGCACAGTTCTGCCACCTCCCGGCTCGGGCTGTCCGTGGTCTTTCTGAGGGGAGGGCGCTCCTTCCAGCTGGAGGGAAGGTATGCCAGAAGTTTCCGGGTTTTAAGGATGGTCTCTTGGTCGTTATCACCCACCACGTCGCAGGTGCCGCTGTAGATCATGTGGTAATCGGCCCCTCCCACGTCATCGCCGATCTTCTCCGAGGTGGCCGCCTGGGTCATTCGGGGGCCGCCGAGCCACAGATGGGCCGATCCCCGGCTCATGAGCAGAAAATCACACAGGGTGGGGCAATAGGCCTGGCCCGCGATGCAGGGACCCAGCAAAACGTTGATCTGGGGGATCATCCCGGAGAATCTCGATTCCAGGGCAAACCACCAGTCAATACCGGCCATGGGCACGTCCCGGTACCCGAGCCGGCCCCCGGAGGAGTCCAGGAGCCATATCATGGGAATCTGCCAGGCCGCCGCCATCTCCATCATCTTAACGAATTTGAGCCCGTGCTGGGTCCCGATGGAACCTCCCAGCACCGTGAAATCACTGGCATAGACCACCACCCTTCGACCCCGAACCAGGCCCGTTCCCACCACGGCCCCGTCACAGGGGGCATCGAATCCCCTTCCATCGATTCGAAGGCCCGTGGTGTTCACACTGGATCCCAGTTCGGAGAAAGACCCTTTGTCCAGAAGGCACGCGATCCGTTCCCGGGCCGTCATCTTTCCCCGGGCATGCTGCCGTTCTATGTGGGCGGCCCCCCCACCGGTTCGGTTTTTCTCATGGATTTGGTTCAACCGCTCGATGGCCTTATCCATTTTTTCGCCCATTGTGCGTTCTCCTTACCGGTTAAGCGGGTTTGATGGAACGTCTCTTTTCAGGGAGTGTTTCATGCTTGTTTTGGATTGCTTGAAGCGCCCTGATGATCCTGGGCCGGGTCTCCCTAGGGTCGATCACCTCGTGGGCCGTATAATAGGACGTCCATACCTTGGCCAGGGTCATGACGGAAAACTGCTCTTTTAAAATGCCAAGGAAGCGGCCGAACACCTGGTCGTAATTTCCGGCTTCCTTGGCCTTGGCCAGTTCCTTGTGGAAGATGGCATGCACCACGGTTTCCGGACCCGTGGGCGCGAATTCCGCCGTGGGCCAGGTGTATACAAAATCCGGGAACATCCTGGAGCATCCCAGGACGATGTTGGCTCCGCCGTAGGACCGTCTCAGGACCATGGTAATTTTGGGACAGGTGAGATGGGCGTAGGAGTGAAGCAGTTTGGCGCCGTGACGAATCACGCCCATCCGCTCCCACCGGTCTCCCGGTGGAAAGGCCGTGGTGTCCACCAACGTGACCAGGGGGATGTTGAAGGCGTCCAGGAATCGCATGAACCGGTCGTATTTGTCGGAAGCGTTCGGTTCCATGATGCCGCTCAGCTCATCCGGGTTATTGGCCACCAGCCCCACCACATGGCCGCCGAAACTGCAAAACCCGATGACCAGGTGGGAGGCGTAATCTTCTTTCAGCTCAAAAAAGCTGCCCTGATCCACGATCAAATCTATGATGTCGTGGATATCGTAGGTGAACTTGGGATCATCGGGCATGACGTTTAAGAGGGCCTCTTCACGCCTCTCCGGATCATCCCCCGTCTCAGCAATGGACGGCTTGTCCCAGCAACTGGACGGCAAAAACTGAAGCAGGTCTTTTGCACGATCAATGGCATCCGCGTCATCCCGGGCCATGATGTCGCATTGGCCGCTTTTTTCCATGTGAAACTCGGCGGTGCCGGCCTCCTCCGATTCCTTGTCTCCCCCATACCAGAGAAAGGCCGCATCTTCCCTCATGATGAGGAAATCGGCAAGGACCGCGGCCGTTGCCAAGAGACCGGTGCAGGGTCCCAGCACCAGGGCGATGCGGGGAATGACACCCGAGTAGCGGGAATAGGTTCGAATGAACCGGCCGAGACCCGCGAGACCACAGTCCCCCCTCTTTATCCCGATTCTGAGTCCCGCCGAATCAAAAATGAGGACCAGAGGCATCCGCTTCTGTCCCGCCATTTCAACCAGATCCGCCAGTTTCCAGGCCGCCTGTTCCCCCAAGGCCCCGGACATGACCGAGAAGTCCATGGCACCCACGGCAGCCATTCTGTTCTGAATCTTTCCGAAGCCCATGATCACCCCGTCCGAGGGACAGGGCCGGGTCTTGCCGTCAAAGGGTGCCCTGGAATCGGTCACCAGGGAGCCGATTTCCTCAAAAGACCCTTCATCCACAAGCCCAGCGATGCGTTCCCTGGCGGTCAGCTTGCTAAGCCGGCGCTGGATGTCGATTCGCGCCGCACCGCCGCCTGCCAGGTTTTCCGAGCCGACCCGTTCAAGACGTTCCAGGTAGCCGTCCATCCATTTGCCCATGACGCACTCCTCATGTCTCCATTGCCCGAAGGAATCCTTCCCGTATGGCCTCGGGGATTTTGGCGGGACGCTTGGCGTCCCCGATTTCAATGAATTGGACCCCCGTATCCTTCAAGGCTTCCGAAAGACCGTTCTCCGAAGCAACACCCGTGGCCATGACCACCATATCAGCGGGGATGGTCTCAGGCTTACCGCTCGCCTCCACCACCACCCCCTCCTTCTTGATTTCAAGGAGCCGCGTGCCGGGCCGAAGGGTGACCCCCAGAAGCTTCAATGACTTCATCAGGGACCATCTTGCGGTTTTTCCCACGTTGTTGGCCAATCGGGGAACCATGTCGATCACCGTGACCCGCCTGCCGGAGGCTCTTAATAGGGATGTGGCATAATCCCTTTCCTCCGCGTCGTGCAGCATCAGGAAGGTGTAGGTATCGGGATCGGGCACGTCCATGGCGGCAATGAAGTGGGCCGTCTCGCATCCCGTGGCGCTACCTCCCACCACCACCACGTTTTTGCCCAGATCCCATACCTTTTCGGACAAGACCTCCCAGGCGTCCACCACATGGGGCAAGTCAATGCCCGGTAAATCGGGAGAGATGGGCTTTCCCCCCGTTGCCACCACCACCAGATCCGGTTTCTCTTTTGATACCAATTCCGGAGTGAGGGGAGTGCCCTGCACCACCCGGACCCCCAGCAAGGCCATTCTGTCGTGCATGCTGGTAATGATCTTTAAAAGCTCCCCTTTGCCGGGAGGGGATCCCGCCAGGTTGACCTGCCCCCCCAAGTGATCTTCTTTTTCATAGAGGGTCACCCGGTGCCCCCTTTGAGCCGCAGTAATCGCAAATTGCATGCCCCCGGGACCGCCGCCGGCCACCATGATCTCCTTGGACGCATCCGTTTTCTTAACCTCATAGTAGGCCTCTTTGCCGGCCATGGGATTCAGGATGCAGGTCACCGGATTCCCCGAGAAAATGGTGTCAAAGCAGCCCTGGTTGCAGGCCACGCAGGGAACGATTTCCGTGAGCCTTCCCTCTTGCACCTTAAGGGGCAGTTCCGGATCCGTAATCAGGGGCCTGCCCCAGCAGATCATGTCGCAGACGCCGGATCTCAAGGCCCGTTCCGCCACATGGGGGTCCCCCAGCCGGTTGGATGCAAACACCGGGATATTCACCGCCTCCTTGATGCCGCGCGCCAGGTACAGGAATCCGCCGGGCGGCACATTGGAGGTGAGCTGCGGCACGTTGGTCTCATGCCACCCGCCGGTCACGTTGATGGCATCGACCCCCGCCTCCTGGGCGGCCCTTGCGAACAGGGCGCTTTCACGGTTGGTGTTTCCCCCCTTCATGAACTCGTTTCCCGCAATCCTGATGCCCAGTGCCGTCTCCTTTCCGATGGCCTGTCGAACCCGGCCGATCACCTCCAAGGGAAAGCGCATGCGGTTTTCAAGAGGACCGCCGTATTCGTCGGACCGTTTGTTGGTCACCGGTGACAGGAACTGGCTCATGAGGTAGCCGGTGCAGGCGAGGATTTCAACCAAATCCACACCTGCGGCAACGGCACGGACCGCCGCCTGGACATAGGCCTCCTGGGCTGCCTCAATGTCCTCCATGGTCATCTCCCTGGGGGTCTCCTTGGTCAGTTTGCTGGGAATGGCGGAAGGGGCAATGGGCGTCATGCCGCTCAGGAAAGACATGGCATACCGGCCCATGTGCAGCAGCTGAAACGCCACCTTCGCATCGGTATCCCGGTGCACCAGATCGATGAAATCCTTGAGCGGGTCGATGAATTTGTCATTATGCATCCCGATCATGATGGGGACGCTCCCCACCCGGTCCACGGAAAGGGGGCCGATGGTCATGAGCCCCACCCCGCCCCGGGCCCGTGCCGTGAAAAAAGCTTTCAGACGGTCGTTAAAGGAGTAGTCGGTGCTGTAGGCCAGCCCCATTGAGGGCATGACGATCCGATTCTTGATATCAAGATGGTTGATGCGGATCGGTTCAAAAAGCTTTTTAAAGTCCATGATCGATTCCCTCTTTTCAGTTCTCGTACTTTCCGAGGATGGCGATACTGCACACATTCATAAAGGGGACCCCGCCCAGGTTGTGGGTCAGGCCGAAACGGGGATTTTCGATCTGCCGTTCACCGGCCCTGCCGTGAAACTGCAGATACATCTCGTAGAGCATCCGTAACCCCGAGGCCCCGATGGGGTGGCCGAAACACTTCAACCCGCCGTCCACCTGGCAGGGGATGCCGCCCCCTTCACGGTCGTAGAACCCGTCCATCACGTCTTTCACCGCCTGGCCCCGTGGGGATATGTGGAGGTCCTCATAGGTGACCAGTTCGGTGATGGAGAAGCAGTCGTGTAACTCCATCATGCTGATTTCCTCCCTGGGATTCGTGATGCCCGCCTCCTCGTAGGCCCTCGTGCTGCACCGGGCCGTGGTCATGAAATGGTCCCCGTCCCATCGGTTATACCCCATCTCTTCGCCGTTGCTGAGGGCCAGCTGGAGCGCCTTCACCGTTACAAAATCCTTTTTACCCATGGCTAAGGCGTTTTCCACCGTGGTCACGATGGCACAGGCCGAACCGTCGCTGACGCCGCAGCAGTCAAAGAGTCCCAAGGGGTGGGCCACCAAGGGGGCTCCCATGACCTGTTCATCAGTGAGTTCTTTTCTTAAATGGGCCTTGGGATTTAAAACACCGTTGGCGTGGCTCTTTGACGAGACATGGGCAATGGCCCGCTTCAGATCATGGTTTGAAATGCCGTACTTTGCCCCGTACGCTGAAGCCAACTGGGCAAAGGCGCCGGGGGCCGTGACATTGGGCCACCACAGCCAGCTCAGGGAGCCCCAGTCTGATCCCGGATTGGGGAGGCCCCCGTAACCGGTGTCTTTCAGTTTTTCAACCCCCAGGGCCAGGGCCACGTCATAAGCGCCTGATGCCACCGCATAGACGGCCCCCCTGAAAGCCTCCGTGCCGCTGGCGCAGAAATTTTCCGTGCGGGTGACCGGGATAAAGGGGAGCCTTAAGGTTGTTGAGAGCGGGAGAGCGCTCTTTCCCACGTTGATCTCTTCGAGACACGTGCCGAGCCAGGCCGCCTGGATGTTATTCTTCTCTATCCCTGCGTCTTCCAGGCATTCTGAAAACGCCTCCACCATGAGCTCTTCGGCGCCCACATCCCACCTTTCACCGAATCGCGTACACCCCATGCCGATAATCGCTACCTTATCTCTGATCCCTGTGGCCATGATCCCTATCTCCTCAAAAGCAGTTATTTGTAGAATTCAGAATACAGAATTCAGGAGACAGAATGGTAAAGCTGATTTTAGTGAATTCTGAATTCTGACTCCTGGCTCCTGAATTCCTGGGTTGCGGGCTGGCCCGCATTAGAACTTGAACAGCTTCTCTATGAGCTGCGATTTCATGACATCTCCTTCGATCCTGAGTTTCCCGGAGGTGAACGCGCTCATGGCGTTCAGCTCTCCGCCAATGAGTTTCACAAAATCCTCATCCCCCATTCTGATGGTGGTGGTGGGCGAATCAAAGGGGCCTTCGGTCACTAAAATGGCCGAGTCCTTGATGCTCACATGCCAGATGCCGCCCGCATCTCCCGAGATATCGAACAGGAACACCACGTCCACCCCTTCCGCCTGATCCGCCTGGAAGGCGTCCGGAAGGTTGTCGAATATCTTTTTGACGGTGAGACCAGGCGCCTTGTCCGCGCCCCCATCCTCCTTTTTGGGGCTGAAGGCATCCAGCATGGGGCCCAGTGCCGCCGTTGCATTGGGAAACTCTTCCGCGCCGTCTAGACTGTTGATGGCATCCCAGTTTTTGTGAATCTCTTCAAGTGTGGGCGGCTCCTGGCCTGTCCCAAGGGCCGTCCCCCGGCCGGTCACCATGGCTGCCCGGTTAAAGAACCCCATGCCCGCATTGATGATCAGGCCGGTCTCTTTTAATTGGTCGGAGCAGAAAAAGAGGACCAGGGGCGTCACGAATTCCGGTTTCAGTTTTTCCATGAGATCCGGCGGAAAAATCCCTTCCGTCAGCCGCGTGGCCGCCACGGGCGCCACGCTGTTGATCCGGATGTCATGCTTTTCCCCTTCAAGCTTAAGGGTGTTCATGAATCCCACGAGCCCGATCTTGGCGGCGGAATAATTGGTCTGCCCGAAGTTGCCGTAAATGCCTGCCGCGGAGGTGGTGAGCACGATGCGTCCGTAGCGGTTTTCGCGCATCTTCAAAAAGGCGGGCCGCGTCACGTTGTAGGCCCCTTTCAGATGGACGTCCATGACCGCGTCCCAGTTATCCGGTTCCATCTTGGCCAGGGTCTTGTCCCTCAAAATGCCGGCGTTGTTGATCAGGATATCCACTTTGCCGAAGGCCGAGATGGCTGTATTTACAATGGCCTCTCCCCCTTGGGCCGTGGATACGGAATCGTAGCTGGCCACCGCCTCGCCCCCCGCTTCAACGATCTCCGCCACCACCTGATCCGCCGGTCCCTTGGCCCCTTTCCCTGAACCGTCCGGGGGACCGCCCAGATCGTTCACCACCACCTTGGCGCCCCGCTTTGCCAGGGCCAGTGCATAATCCCGGCCCAGACCGCCGCCGGCACCCGTCACGATGGCCACCCTGCCGTCAAACCGCATCCCCGCTTGTTCCGCCTGTTCAGGGGCCGTTCCGGGTATGGGGACCGCCTTCCAAAAATACCCGGTGAATCCCCGTTCCCGGTCCACATACCGCCTTCTGAAGGCCAGGTTCACCTTCTGGCCGACGCTAACATCATCAATGGTACAGTCCGTGAAGTCGGCCATGAACCTGCCGCCCCCATCAAACTGGATCATGCCGTAAACGGCCGGGGGGTCCACGGATACGGACAAAAGATCCCCGGTAAAGCTCTTGATAAATGCCGGTTCATCCTGGAACTGGTAATCCTCCTGGGTGTGAAGGGCGCCGCAATCCGGATTAACGCAGATGTCCATCTTGGGGAACTGTGGGGTCCCGCACTCCTTGCATCTGCCCCCCACAAGACCCAGTATCATATGGCGCTTCCGCCAGAGCACCGTCATGGCCGTCTGGGTGGGGGCCTCGGCCCGTATGCCCATCTCCGTTTTGATCAGGTCTCTGAATTTGAGGAACTTTAGGTAGTTATCTTCAGTCTTTTTATTGGCCAGGCTCCCCTTAATGCCTTTTCTGGACGGGAGTTGTTCGATACGGTCCGTGACCCTGAAGGAGAGGGCGTCACACCCCTGGCCAAAGCCCGCAACCACGATCCGGTCCCCGGGTTTGGCCTTCTCAAGGGCCGATATCAGCATGACAAAGGGGTGGGCCGCCCCGGTCTCACCGCAGGCTTCGTGGAGGTTGTCCACCACCTTGTTGGGTGCGGCCTTAAGCTTCTGGGCGATTTTTCGGTGTTCCGCCTTGAAGAAGCAGGGGTAGACCAGGGTGTCCACTTGATCAATTGAGATGGAGAGTCTGTCAAAGAGACCCGTCACCGCCTCGGGGATGATTTTGGAATACCCTTCATCCCTGACCCAGCGTTCCTCCCACATGTAGTCATAGTCGTTCCCGGACCCTCTGTAGTGGTCCACGAAATCGTAGGACACGGAATGGCTCCCCTCGAATTCGGCGATCACGTCCGTATCCCCCACCAGCAACGATCCCGCGCCGTCACCGAACCACATTTCGTAGAAGTAGGCGGCCTTGGTCTCCCGTTTATCCGAGGCGGTCACCAGGATGTCATGCCGGTCCCCGCCCTTGATGGCTTCAAGTGCCGTGACCAGGGCGCTGGTGCCGCATTTTAGCGTTGTGGTCATGTCTTCCGTAATGATGTCATCCCTTAAGTTCAGGGCGGTCTTGACCACGCCCGCGCAGGAGCGGTCCGAAAAGGGAAGGGTGGTGGAGCAGAGATAGTGCCCGTCCACCAGGGATCTGTCCATTCCCGTAAGGCAGTCCCTGCTGGCTTCCACGGCCATGGTCAGAGCGTCCTCGTCCCAGTTGCAGAAGGAGCGTTCCCCCTGGGCCACCAGGACGATGGCGGGGGCGAACCATCCCATACTCTGATAAATGCTCATACGGTTAAGCCTTAACTTTGGGATATACCCGCCGTACGATTTTATACCGATCATTGGTTTCCTCCTATGGCTTTAAACCTATTGCTTTAAGTTAACCGCCCTAGAACTTGAAGAGTTTTTCAATGAGCTGGGATTTCATGAGATCCCCGCCGATCTTTATTTTCCCGGATGTATAAAGGCTCATGGCATTTTTCTCCCCGGAGATCATCTTGACGAAGTCGTCATCCGCCATCTCGATGGTGGTGGTGGGGCTGTCGTGGGATCCTTCAGTGACATTACAGTCCTCCTCTTTCACGGCCACGTGCCAGGAACCACCCTTGGGGCCTGAAATATCGAACTGAAAGACCACGTCCACACCTTTGGCCTTGTCCCGTTGAAAGGCCCCTGGGAGCCCTTCAAAGATCTCCTGGACCGTGGGTCCTGTTGTTGCATCGCCCGCCCCTTTCTCCTTTTTGGGGCTGAAAGCGTCCAGCATGGGACCAAAGGCCGCGGTTGCGTTCGAGTATTCTTCCGCATGATCCAACGATATGATTTTCTTTAGACTCTCCGCCACGGCTTCCGGTCCTGGCGGGGTTTTTCCGTCTCCCACCACGGCGCCCGGTCCCGTGGCAAAGGCCGCCCGGTTGAAATATCCCATGCCGGCGTTGTAGATGGCGCCCGTTACCGGGCACTGCTCCGAGCAGAGGTAGAGCACCAGGGGGGCAACGAATTCCGGTTTCAGTTTTTCCAGAAGTTCAGGGGGCAGGATGTCGTCGGTGAGCCTTGTGGCGGCCACCGGTGAGATACTGTTGACCTTGATGTTGTGTTTGTCTCCCTCCGTTTTCAGGGTATTCATGAAACCGATCAATCCCATTTTAGCCGCCGAGTAGTTGGTCTGACCGAAGTTGCCGTAAAGCCCCGCCGCCGAGGTGGTCAGCATGATTCGCCCGTAACGGTTTTCGCGCATCTTTAGAAAGGCGGGCCGCGTCACGTTGTAGGCCCCCTTCAGATGGACGTCCATGACCGCGTCCCAGTTCTCCGGTTCCATCTTGGCCAGGGTCTTGTCCCTCAAAATGCCGGCATTGTTGATGACAATGTCCAGCTTGCCGTAGGTCTCCATGGCCGTATTCACGATGGCCTCTCCCCCTTGGACGGTTGCCACCGAATCATAATTGGCCATCGCCTCACCGCCGGCATCCCGAATCTCCGCCACCACCCGGTCCGCCGGACCCGCGGCCCCTTCTCCCGTGCCGTCCCTGGCGCCGCCCAGATCGTTCACCACCACTTTGGCCCCCCGCTTTGCCAATTCGAGCGCATAGACACGGCCAAGGCCGGCCCCGGCTCCCGTCACCACGGCCACCCGGTCGTCGAACCGGATGCCGCCCTGTTGCCGCCGGGTCTTAAGCGCTTCCTGGCTCAGCCATTCCACGATCCCGCCGTCGATGACCGTTTCACCGTTTTCCCGGTTGATGACCTTGAAAAAGGCGCTTCCATCATCCATTTTCCATATCTGGGTGATGATGGGCACCCCGGGGTACAGGGTTTTGGAGAAGCGGACCCTGAAGCGGCGCATGCGCTCGGGCTCTCCGGGGAAGAGATGTTTGATCACGGCCCTACAAGCATAGCCATGGGTGCAGAGACCGTGCATGATCGGCATTTCAAAACCGCTCGCTTTGGCAAACTCGGGATCCGCGTGGAGTTGAAAGATGTCTCCGGAAAGGCGATAGAGCAGGGGCTGGTCAGGTGAAGGGGCGGCATGTTCTTCAAAATCTGGGGATCTTTCCGGGAATTCGACTGTGAGGGTGGGACCCGGTTCTCCCCCGAATCCGCCGTCCTTTCTGCAGAAGAGAGTAAAGTAATTGGTAAAGAGTTTCTGGCCGTTGTTATGAAAGGTATCGGCCTCGGCCACCACCAGCGCGCCCTTTTCTGCCCCCTTGTCATAGATGTGGGTCGTGGCGCCTTCGGTGATCAGGGTCCCTTCCGCGGGGATGGGGTTGTGAAAGAGAATATCCTGCTCTCCGTGCAGGATCCCTGAAAGGTCCGCGTTTGAACTGATCCCCACCTCTGCCAGAAATTCGAAAACCGCCGCGATGGAGAAACTGGGGATCACCTTGAGCTTCTGCTCGAAGCAATACTCAAGTTCGTCAAAGCCGGCCCCCACCCCCAGGGCGTACAGCACCAGATCCTTCCATGTGTAGGGCTTCTCCACGGGGCCGATTTTCCTGCCGATTGCATCAAGGTTCAAGGCCATCCTCACACCTCCTGTTAGGAATTTCATGTTAGACGGGAAAATGCCGCATTCGCCGGAAAATGCGAATGCCGCTTCTTTATGTCATATGGGTCCCCTCATCTGGCCGATCTTTCCCCACGAAAGCGGGGATCAGGATCGACTTCAGCGTATCTTTGACTTTTGCGCGGTATGTATCCTTATCAAGCCCCAGCATGGGTCTGAAAAAGTCTTCTCCGGAAACGAAATTGTGAATGGCGTTCATGATGGTCAGGATCTGCATTTTGACACCCACGGGAACGGCTTTTTTGTTTCGGGTCAAATCCATGGATCTGGCGATGTCCGAGATAAACTCGGGGACGTGGAAGTCAAAGCGGATCTGGGGCCGGGTCTTGCCGAAATACCGTAACAGAACCAGATTGGATATCTCAGGAGTTTCGAAAAGATATTCGGTCATCAGATCGATGGCCATATCCATTCGCACCACCAGGGGTTTACCGTGAATGACCCGCTCCACATCCATGAGTTTCAGCCTGAGATCTTCGGTGATGTCCAAGACCGACGCCTCATAGAGGTCGCTCTTGTCCCCCCAGTGGTAATGGAGCGTCGAGATATCAATCCCCACTTCCTCGGCGATCATCCGGGTGGTGGTGCCGTGAAATCCGTATTCCCCGAACACCCGTCGCGCGGCCTTCAGGATCCTTCCCTTCATGGAATCGGGGTCGTTTCTCGCTTTTTCAAGGGGGGTTGCCATCACATGGTTCCATCTATGTATTCCATCAAGTGATGGAAAACCTGTAGAACATCCATACGGAGATGTCAAGCACTTTTTTTAAAAAGCCCGAGAACAGCGAACCGTACAGATTGGCCCTGGGAGTCGCTTTGCCGCAAAAGGCACTTAAGGGGAAAGGGGATTGCGCCAACGCAATCCGGGAAAACGGGAAAAATCGGAATCGGTGGAAAACAGCTCGCACCCGTGTTCCACGGCAAGTGCTGCCAGATGCGCGTCCGTTACCAGGTTGGCACCGGCTTGCCCATCCGTGAGCATCTGCTGAAAAATCATCCAATGATGTTCCGTCGGTCGAATGATCATGGTGCAGGGTTGTTCCAGCCAGCTTTGTACGCGCGTAATCGCTTGCTGTAATGAGAGGGGATTTTCAAAAACCCGAGGATTCGTCCCGATGCGAATAAATGCCGACAGAACCGTCCAGCAAAGGCATACCGGATCGCCTTTGGAAAGCTGGTCATCCCACCACGTCCGCGCCGCACGATGACTTGGATGGAGCGCGTCTTCCGCATAGAGAAGGATATTGGCATCCACGAGAATCAACGGGAATCCTCACCTTCAATTTGGGCCAGCAGCTCCTGGATGTTATCCAGATTTCGACCGGATCTCAGCCCCATGGGGTGGGGATCGGTTTTGTAGGGTCGCTGTTGGGCGGGCCGCTCAACATAATCGAGGCCGATTCGAAGGGCTCTGTTGACGACCGTCCTGAAAGGCTTACCCAACTTGGCCGCGACGGCTCGCGCTCGCTCCAACACGTCGCTGTCAATTGAAAGTGTCGTTCTCATGCAGTCATCATAGCATCAATCAAAATGATGTCAAGGCATCATTTCAGGGCGATGGCATGTAACAGTTCGGAACAAAAGACTTAAGGATATTCCTGATGCGTTCGGGGAGTGTCGCGCAAGGTTATCAAGCGCTGTTGATGACGTTGAGCAGTTGAATTTTGTTTGAAACTTCGAGTTTTTTATAAATCGAATCGATATGATTTCTAACGGTTGCCGGAGATATGTTGAGGCTTCTGGCAATCTCTTTGTG
>JANQDY010000163.1 GCA_028278625.1 Thermodesulfobacteriota bacterium | reverse complement strand
CATCAAAAATTTCAAGAAAAACGCATGAAGCGGAATGAGAAAAGCCCTTTGTAATTTGGATAAGGAAAATACCCATCTTGATCCCAGTTTATCAAATTGGAAAAGGGAATGCTTCAACAATATCATAATGCAAAATCCGGACTGTCCCGAAGGGACCACTTTTTCCGAGCGCAGTCTCGGAAAAAGCCATAGTTCCTTAGAGACGCGTATGCTTTTCGTTTTAACAGCTGAAATCCTAAATCCATCGGTAAGAAATTCTTGAGAATTGCAGCAAGTTGTGGCCGCTTCGCCCGTTTTACTGAAAAACACTCTTTCAGGAGCCAATTATCAACCAGTCGTCGTACACTTGAGCGAACCGCATCACCCAATATGGATTTCCAGGGAAGGGTGTATCATGAAAAAAATAGCATCGACCATGTTCCTGGGGATGGTTTTTTTTGTGAACCTGGTGGCGTGTGAAAAACAAAAACCTTCCTTTGTTTGCCAGGACCCCATCGGATGCGTGGACATTGCACCCGGGATGCCCATTAAGATAGGGGTGCTGCTGTCACTCAGCGGCGGAACCAGTAATCTCGGCATTGATGGGTTGCGTGGGATCAAATTGGCCTTGGCGGATCATCAGTATGAATTATTGGGTCATTCAATCGAAATTACGGAGATTGATTCACTGTGCTCCAGTGAAGGCGGTTCTTTAGCGGCCCTTAAAATAACCAGTGAAGCCCAGTTTATTGCCGTCATCGGAACGACCTGCTCCGGAGCGGCCATCACGGCCTCGAAAATATTGTCCGAAAAAGGACTTTTGATGATTTCCGGCAGCAATACGGCGCCGTCCCTTACGTCTATTGATGGTCTGCCCGGGAAATATCATCAGAAAGGATATTTCAGGACCATTCACAACGATTTGTTCCTGGGCCATGCAGTGGCCGAATTTGCCTTTGGAAAATTGAAGGTCACCCGGGCCGCAACCATAAATGACGGTGATCCGTATACAAAAGGGCTGACCAATGCATTTGAAAAGGCGTTTAAAAAGCTGGGCGGCCAAATCACCATGAGCGGAGTGGTCAATAAAGAAGATACCAATATGCAGCCGATACTGACGGCGATTGTCAAAACAGATCCGCAATTGCTGTTTTTCCCTCTGTTCAGCCCGGCCGGCGATTATGTTGCCCGGCAATCGAACAAAAATGAGAAAATGAAAAGCATTGCACGCGTCGCCGGCGATGGGTTGTTTGTAAAATCCTTCTACAAAAATAACGATACGGCCATAAAGGGAATGTATTTCGCGCTCCCTGCGCCACCGGAAGGGCCGGATTACCATCATTTTGTTTCAGAGTATAAACAAGCTTTCCATGAAGCACCCATTTCGGGCTATCATGCCTATACCTTTGATGCGATGAACATCTTATTGACCGCCATCAGGGAAGTTGCCGTTCGCGATGATGACGGAACACTTCACATCGGCCGTAAGGCCCTGAGGGATGCCATATATGGATTAAGGGATTATCAGGGTTTGAGTGGCACCATTGGATGTGATCGGTTTGGTGATTGTGGGGCGGGGAGATTTAAAATCATCCAAATTGATGATCCACGGAAGAGTTTCGATGAAATCAAGACAAACAGTGTTTATCAATCCGCGGCGCAATAATGTGCCATATGGCACTAACGACCGCACAATCAAACTGGAAAGGGCAGGACGATGCGCAAGAATATGAGATATTTGTCAGCCATTTTAGGGGTTATCCTGGTGGCCGCATTGATCGCATGTGAGAAAAAAGAACCAAAACAGGAATGTACCGATGCCATCGGCTGTCTGACCCTCGCAGAAGATGAACCCCTTAAGATCGTAGCACTTTTTGTTCTCAGCGGCGGTCCCAAATCCATAGGAGAGGATCAGGTGCGTGGGGCAGCGCTGGCGGTGGAAGAGAGAACCGGAGAACTGATGGGTCATCCCATCGTCCTGAAAGAAATGGATGACCTGTGCTCCAAAGAAGGTGGTACCGTGGCCGCCAAGCAGATTGTCTTCGATCCCAAGGTCGTTGCTATTCTGGGCACATATTGTTCCGGAGCGGCAATACCGGCCGCGAAAATCATGTCCGAAGCCGGATTGACAATGATATCAAGCGGCAATACGGCCCCGTCACTGACGTCTGTTGGTGGTTTAAAAGGGGAAAATCACCATCCCGGCTATTTTCGCACATCTCACAATGATGAAATCCTTGGAAAAGTTGCCGCCGAATTCGCCTTTCGCAAGTTGGGTAAGAAGAAGGTGGGCACCATTAATGACGGAGATCCCTACACCCGGGGCTTGACGCTGGCATTTGAGAAAGCCATGGAGAAGTTAGGGGGAGAAGTCGTTATTTCGGAAACCATCAACAAAGGTGACCTTGACATGAAGCCCGTGTTGACCGCGGTTTCCCAATCCGGCGCCCAATTGATCTTTTATCCGCTTTTTCAACCGGAAGGGGATTTGATCACCAAACAGGCAAAAGAAATGAAAGCCTTTGACACGATTGACTTGATGAGTGCTGACGGTTTGATGTCGGAGGCCTTTGTTCAATCGGTCGGGCAGGACGGCAAAGGGATGTATTTCATCGGACCGGCAACCCCCGAAGGGCCATCATACAAGGCGTTTGTATCCCAATATATAAAAAAGTACGGTGAAGCGCCCACCGGCCCCTTTCATGCCCATGCCTATGATGCCATGAACATGCTGCTGGATGCAATTGCCGCGGCCTCGGTAGAGCAACCGGAGGGCGGTCTTTCCATAAAACGTCAGGGAATAAGGGATGCCTTGAAGGCTGTTTCGAATTATGCGGGCATTACCGGCCGCCTTTCTTGCGATCAGTTCGGCGACTGCGGGTCCCCAAGGATCAAAGTCGTGCGGTTGGATGATCCCGACGCCGGTTTTCAGGGACTTTCATCCAATATCGTATACATGCATGAGGGTCCCGGCAAAAAATAAATGCGCAAGATCGCGCCCAATTCCGGTTCGGTTATAAGGCCCATTCGCCGGTGCATATCAGCCGGATATGTGCCGGTGGATGCAACGCCGTAGACGGGCAGAAAGACAAGCCGGATTGTGTATTTGCTTTTTGCCGAGGCCCTGGGAGTTCGGAATAGGAAGACGGATGGCGATAAAACGGTTGACAGGTCATATCTGGCGAGACCAAAGCATCACCCGCAAATTTGTATATGCATTCAGCGCATTGATTGCGCTTATGCTGTTGGTGGCGTTAATCGGTTATATTGCCCTGGTCATCGTCACCAAACGCACCGAACAGGCCATCGTCACACCCCTTGAAATCCAGAGACTGGTGTTGGAAATCAAAGCCGGCATCGAGCGCTCCCGATATTATCAAAAGGATTTTTTCCTGAACACCCAGAGGCTCGGATCGGTAGTAAACAACTTGCGGGTGGAAAGGCGCGTTCATGAACAAATAACCCTCGTCAAAGCGTATAGCAAATCACTCAAACAATTGATCGCCGATTCGGAGGCCGACTCAAACCTTAAAAGGAGTGAAGTAAACATTGATTTTTTCCTGTCAACCGCAGACCTTTTTAACGAGACCTTTCTGGAAGCCATTAAATTGGTCTCAAAAGTATTTGATGAGAAAACCGGCTATCAGTCGCTTTTGAAAGCGCAATCCAGGGATTTGTTCAACCTATTGAAAAAGTCGGACGACTCCCATCTACTGAATATCTATCATCAGATGGAATCCAATGAAAACGATTATTTGAGCACCCGCAACCGGCCCTCCATGCAAATGGCCTTCAATATTTCAACCGCTTTTAAAAACGCCGTCCTTGAGGCGACATCCATGGGCGATGACGATAAACAGGCGATTACGGCTTTGCTTGAAAGGCATATGGAAACCGCAAAACAAATGCTTGCGGCGGATGTGGAAATCAGAAGCAAACTGCGGGAGTTTGATCTTCAAGTGGTTAATGTGGACCCCATCATCGAAGAACTGGTGAAATTGTCCGGTAATGAAATCGAGAATACGCGCCGTCAGATCAATGACACACGGCTTTTTGCCACCATCCTGCTACTGGTGGCGGTCATTTTGTCATCCATGCTGGCTGTTGTCATCGCGTTGGTTTTCAACAGCAGCATTACCAAAAAGGTCATACAGTTAACACATACCGCCGATGAACTGAGAAACGGCAATCTTGATGCAAGAAATCCCAAAAGCAGTTCCGACGAACTCGGTCAACTTGCCGAGGCCTTCAATTCCATGGCCGGCCAGCTTAAAGTTTCCATGCGTGAAATGCGGATGGCCAAGGAGGAAGCAGAAGTCGCCAATCAAGCCAAAAGCGTATTCCTTGCCAACATGAGCCATGAAATTCGAACCCCCATGAACGCCATCATCGGATTGAGCCATCTGGCCCTGCAAACGGAAATGTCTCCCCAGCAATTGGACTACCAGCGGAAAATTCACGCCTCCGCCGAATCGCTCCTTGGATTGATTAACGATATTCTCGATTTTTCAAAGATCGAAGCCGGAAAACTCGATTTGGAGATACGGGACTTTTCCATAAAAGAGGTCCTGGAACAGGTCGCTTCCATCATCCGGGTCGGCAGCGCCGACAAGGGGCTGGCCTTTCGCATGGAGATCTCCGAAGCGATTCCTTCCCCTCTGAAGGGCGATTCATTACGCCTCGGCCAGGTTCTGACCAACCTGGGGTCCAATGCCGTCAAATTCACCAGGAAAGGAGAAATCTCCATAACGGTCGAACCGGCAGGGGAGCACGATCAGGACGATTGCGATCAAGGGGTCCGGCTGCGTTTCATTGTCCGGGACACGGGCATCGGCATGACCCGGGAACAGATCGCACAATTGTTCCAGCCCTTTCACCAGGTCGACACCTCCACCACCCGTAAGTACGGGGGCACCGGATTGGGGCTTACCATCAGCAGACGTCTGGTTCACATGATGGGAGGGGATATTCAAGTCCACAGCGAGCCCGGTGCGGGCTCGGAATTTACCTTTACGGCCCGTTTCGGCCTATCCACGGAAAAACCGGCCGCCCGCGCGGAGCCGGTTTCCATGGAACAGGCAAGGGATCTGCTCGAAGGCTGTCATGTTCTTCTGGTGGAGGACAACGAAATAAATCTGCAGGTGGCCCGGGAGTTGCTGGAAAAGCTCCGCATACGGGTCGCCGTGGCCTTAAACGGCCGGGACGCCGTTGAGATGGCCGAAAAGGAACGCTTCGACTGCATTTTGATGGATTTGCACATGCCTGAAATGGACGGTCTGACAGCGACCAGGAAGATTCGCAGGGGGCCGGACGCGAGCCATCTTCCCATTCTCGCCATGACGGCCAGCGCCATGACCGTAGACAGGGAAAAATGCCTTTTGGCAGGCATGAATGATCATATTCCCAAGCCCATCAAGCCCTATAACCTTTATGAAACACTGGTTCGGTGGATCAAGCCGGAGGCCCGTCCGGACGTGGTCGACATTCCCGGCGATATGGATGCCCCGGCGCCGGCCGATGATTTTCCCAAACTGGCGGGTGTGAATACAAGGGCCGGCTTGGATTATGCAAACCAAGACCCGGAACTCTACATGAAGGTGTTGAAGATGACATTCGAACGATTCCGGGACATCGTCGAACAAATCCGGGCCAAAATGGACCGGGGGGACCGCGACGAAGCCCGGCGTCTGGCCCATACGTTCAAGGGGGTGTCCGGGACCATCGGCGCGGAAGAGCTGCATAAAAGGTCTTTTGAGCTGGAATCCGCTCTTAAAGAGAATCATATGGAAAGGATCCCCGAATTGATGGCATCCTTTTCCGAGGAAGTGGATCGCGTGATGGCGGAGTTGGAGACATTCATCATTGAAAAGGACTCCGGAGCCCTATGAAACCCGGACCCCGGGCTTTGATCAATGGTGTACCCATCTCAATAGAGACTATCATTTTCAACGGCGATGCTTGAAGGGACCTTCGCGGCTAGCCGTGACGCATTTTCACCACCTTGGCATCCAGGTCGATAGGTTGGACATCCCCAATTGCACTGATGATGCGGTCCAGTTCATTTGGCGCCACAACCAAATTGGCTTGGACGCGATAGAGTTTGGCGGCGGAATAATGCAGTTCAAGCCCTCCGCCCGTAATGTTGAGGAGAACGTAATCTTCGGGTTTTACAGATCCTTGATTTACTGCTTGGCTTAGCGCGCCAACAGCTACTGCCGAGGCTTCACCAATATCGACCCCTTCAGTTTCCTTGAACATGCGAGCTGCTTGAAATAAATCGTAGTTATCGACTCTCCATGCTCTGCCCCCGGAATATGTAAGGACATCATACAGGCCGCCACGGATAGAATAGGCAGGCTTTCTGTTCGTGATGACCTGGGCCGTCACCGATTTTATGCGCCAGTTCGCTTCATTTGAATTTGGGAGTACCAGTTGACGGCTTCCATTCTCGAAGGAATCCACGATGGGCGCAAAGGGTTCATTCTGAGCAGCATGGATTTTTGTGAGACGGTCGCCGAATCTGCTGTCATTTCGCAAAAGCTCAACCGCCTCATATGCTGCAATGGCGCCGGATCCGCTGCCCACTGCCTGAAAATAATGATCGAAAAGTACTCCCGAACCGAAATCAGGATGGGCCACGGCCGAAAGCATTACCGTCCCCATTCCCGCCCGGCGGCCCACATTCCGTGCGCCTCCATCCATGGCAAGACCGGTATATGTGTGCAGACGTTCGGCGACTTCCATGGCGTCCAGGTAATCGCCCTTGACGATTATGGTAAACGGTTTTGTATCCACCGGGAGAACCATTTTGTCCTGACCCGCTTCGGGAAGAACGAGATAGATGGGTATCTGTAATTGGTGGCAGATAATGTTGTATGCGTTCGCCGTGTTCCCTGTTGAGGATACGATAAGAGGCATTTGACGCGGGCCATCTGCTGAAAGGATATACCTTACAATGCTGGCCTGCACCTCGTACTCCTTGAACGAGCGGGTGATCACATTTCCACCGCGAATGGGCCAGAAGCCTGCAAAAGCTATGAATAAGTTCTTGAGGCCAAGCCTCTTTGCCAGACCGAAGCTTCGATAGCTAATTGGTGTCCCAAGATGCCCTTTGTCCGGCTTGATATAGCAATTCTGCGTAGGAAGCCAGTCAATGAAAGGGAAGATTCCAGGAAGGTCCTGATAGAAGTGAATCTGCCGCTTCTCGTAAACGCATTGGAGCAGGGACGGGCCGTGCGAGCCATCGATTTCAGAATCGCAGCAAAGCCGATATCCCTCATTCCCTTCATAGGTCTTGTCACAGCCTGGAAATGCGCATTTGAGTCGAAAATATGCCATTGTCTCTTTTCCCCCCAATGCTCGCAACATTGAATATACTACAAACGAACGGGATATATCAATGGAAACGAGATATCCTTTTGAAAAAAATGAGAAGTTGGATTCAATTTTTCATGGAAGCTCACTCATCCACGGACTTTACGTGAATCTTCAGCAGCATCAGGATTGCCGCGATGACGAGTCCTATTCCAAGGATTAATAGGGTTTCGGCCCCAAAGGTCTGTAATACAAAACCGGTAAGGGCAAAGCCCACGATACCGCCGGCCAAGGCCACTCCGTTGAAAAGTGACTGGGCCCGACCGATCAGGTTCCGCGGCACCATATCCGTTATCCATGCGCCGCCGATGCCTCGCGTGCCCATATTGAAGGTGCCAAGAAACACCGCCGAAAACCAGAACTGCCAGAGTTTTGTGGAATAAACCAGGATCAGAAGACCCATGATGGCGGAAGAAAAACAGAGGAGCAACAGGTTTTTGCGACTGTATCGGTCCGAAAGCCGGCCCAGGAGAATGATCAGCGGAATGGTACAGGCACCTCTCACGGCCGCGGTGCCCGAAATGGCGGCGGCCTTGAACATTTGGCTGTGCATCACAACCGAGGTGGTCAGCACCCCGGAAAATGCCGCACAACTCCCCAGAAAAACGGCAAAAAGGAAGATGATCGATGCGCGGGGGAGCCGGCCTTTACCCGATTGATTCCGGCCAATGGCAGCGGAGACCGTTATCTCAGGCAAAAAGAGGGAAGCGACGGGCGCCAGGATCGCAAATGCCGCCAGCATCGAAAACAACGTTGGAAAGCCCCACCTGTCGGCGATCGGTCCGGTTGTGGCACCGCCCAACAAGGTACCGATGGCCACCGTCAATGCCAGCAGGCTGAAAACCCTTCCCCTTTGTTCCGGTTTGGCCATCAATCCGGCCAGAATATTGACCATTGAGAGCGCCATCCCCGCCAGAAACCAAGCAACACAGGTGGCAAAGACAAGGGTCCAGTATTGCGCCACCTGCCCCATCAACCATACTGACGGCGCACAGGCAAAACACGCAACCACCAACAGCCGCTGTCGCCTTTGCCATCGGTCTGCGATAAATCCCGCCAGAAGAATGCCGATAATCAGGGCGGCATAGGTAAGGGCCAAGTAAATCCCGGTACTTGTGTGATCTGCCTTGAGATGGGCGGCATACACGGGGAGAATCGGCAGGAGCCCGTTTCCCAGAGTCCAACCGACCAGGCTTATGGAGAAAAGTGCTATGAGATACTTCTTTTTCATATGCGGCTTCCCTCAACATCAGAGTGGCGTCACAGGTCTAAAAAGCCGGGAAACAGAAGATTTGCAAGTATCGATATTGTTTATTGTCCGTTCAGATCAGCTCCCGTTCATTCTGCGGACCGCCAGGTCGGTGGCACCCAGACAGTACTGTAAACCCAGGAGGTTGGAAGACGTCAATTGACCGTCCGCTACTTTCTTCAGCAATTCACCGGCATTGAATGCAATGCCGAGGCCGCTGTTTTCCAGCATAATGGCGTCATTTGCGCCATCACCCACCGCGACGATTTCCTCCCTGGAGATACCTTCCTTTTCCGCCAACGCCTGAACGATCCTTCCCTTCCCTTGGGCATCGATGATGCTCCCTTTGACCTTTCCCGTAAGTTTGCCGTCTTTCATTTCAAGATCATTGGCAAAGGCATAGTCGAATCCCAACTGCGCTTTTAAACGCTCGGCAAAGAACTTAAAGCCTCCCGATATCAGGGCAAGCTTAAACCCCATGGATTTGAGCGTTGAGACGAGTTCGTAGGTGCCCGGCGTCAAACGCATGCTCTCGGCCACTTCTTCCAGAACCGAAACCGGCAATCCTTTTAAGTGCGCAACACGATCACGCAACGCCTCCTTGAATTCAATTTCACCGGCCATGGCACGATCGGTGATTTCAGAGACACGGTCCCCCATCTCCGCCGCTTTGGCAAGTTCATCGATCACCTCACCGTCGATGATGGTGCGGTCCATGTCAAACACCACGAGCCGGCGTCTTCTCCTTAAGGGGGTGTCCGGCTGGATGATGGTATCGAATTCCGCTTGATCACAGGTTCGCTGGATCACATCCTTCAGAATGGAAAGATCGCGCAACTCGGAGGCATCCACAAGCATCTCAAGGGCCACCAATTCACCCCGGGCCAGATGGCGCATTCTCTCGATGTTGATTCTGAAGTTTGCCAGAGCATTGCTGATGGCCTTCAAAATACCGACTTTGTCACGCCCGATAATGGTGAATACCTGCAGATTCTTTTCAACGGACTTCAATGCTTCGGACGGTTCCACCAGATCGATGTTGATATCAAGGGGCAGGTCTTTGGCATTCTGTTTCAACCTGAAATAGGCGCTTTCCGGGGGATCGTCTGCTTCCAGAGGCTCCATGATCATGAACATGATGAACAACCCGTGGAGTGCATTTTGTTCCACCGCGACAATATTCAGGTTGGAATCGGCAACCACATTGCAGACGTCGGCAATCAGATACGGCTGGTTGTTACCGAAAACCGTCAGAACGATCAATCTCCTGGCATGCATGGCGTTTCATCCCCGTCCTTAAAACAGGTGATTGCTATTTCACATGGCTCATGGCCGATTCGATGCGAGCCAGCAGGACCTTCCCATTAACCGGCTTTACCAAATAGTCCATGCCGCCGGCATCAAAGGCTTCATCCAGCGTTTCCTTATCGGAATCGCCGGTCACGAAAATCACCGGAATGTCAACCTTCAATTCCTTTCGCAGGGTTCTGCAGACCTCTACGCCGCTCATCTCCGGCATCAGGATGTCAAGCAGAATGAGTGCCGGTTGAGCCGCTTTCACTTTGGCGATACACTCCCGGCCACTGTAAGCCTCTTCGACCCCATAGCCGTTCGCTTCCAAAATGGATCGAATCAACATGACATTAATGTCTTCATCATCGACCACCAGGATGGTTGCGCGCGATTTATCGATTGTTTGGGACAAGGTCGCCTCCTGTATGGGTTTTTAAAAAAGCCGAGGATGCGCTTGTGGAATATGAATATTATATATCATTAATGGAAGATCTTGTATACGAAACAATTTGTTTTTCGCATCCGCCCGATACCCGGAGGATGGTCCAAAATTCTGTTTTGTGGTTGATTTTCGGCGTGAAAATGGTATGGTGACATGAATTAGGAATGGCGTGGTTCACAGCGCTACACTTGCCCCTGCAGCCGGAAAAAAGCGAGTCTCATCCCATAAAACGCTTGAGGATCCGAAGAGGTTGTTCCGCCATTTGGGAGGTAAAGGGCATGTCCGTTTCGTTGAAACACCCAATTGCTCAGGTTCTCTTTCCGCTTTTCATTGTTGTTTCTCTTTTAGGGCCCACAAATGCCTCCGGTGCCGACGTCTGGTGGAAGATTGCGGCAAAACCGTATCAAGGGACCACATTACACGGCATTTCCGAAAACACTCCCGCCTCAGTCTACGTCCGTGATGTACTTGCCAAGCAGTTCGAACGGGAAACAGGTATCAGGGTCGAATTGCAGATCAGGGACTGGGAGGCCATGTACGATCAAAGCACCCGTGACATGGCAACCGGAAGGGGAACCTATGATTTCGTCTATATTGAACAGGATATCTTTTACGCCTATCTCGCCCAGAACTTCCTGGTCAACCTTTCATTCATGAGACGCAATTATCCCAAATTAAATTCTCCGCTGTTTGATTTTGAAGATTTTACCAGTTTCCTGAAATGCTTCACCGATCCGAAGACAGGAGATGTGTACGGGATTCCAATGGAAGGTTTCCTGAAAGTCTATGTTTACAGAAAGGACCTGTTCGAAAGGCACGACATCCAAAAAGCGTTTCATGAGCGTTACGGCTACCCTTTGAAACCGGCTCAAACCCTTCTGAATTACCGGGATATTTCCGCTTTCTTTACCCAATGGGCCGAAGCGCACCATCTGGATATGTGGGGAACGTCGGTTCAGGCCCGGGTGGACCATCCGTCTTCCTTTTACGAGCTGGTTGAAACGGTCTTTCCCATGTTTGGCGTCTATCATTGGGGCATCAATCCGGACACCTTTAGAGCATCGGTTCAGGGAGGCGGCCGGCTCAACGGCAAGCGCGCCAAGGAAGCCTTTGCCTACTGGTTGGATCTGCTCAGATATGCCCCGCCGGAAGCAAAGGGGAGTGACTGGGACGATGTTGCCCGGTCTTTCGCCTCCGGACGGCTTGCCCAGGCCTTTTTGTATGGAGAGAACCTGGGATGGGTGGCGACCGATCCGGACCGGTCCAAGGTCGTGGGGAAGGTGGGGATTGCCATGCCGCCCTTATATCCGGGTGTGCTGGAAGAAGCCAGACTCGGCAAGGGATATATCGGATACTATGACGGCGGCGCTTTCGGAATCCCCCAATCATCAAGGCAAAAGGAACCGGCCTATTTGTGGGTGCAATTCATCGGCCAGCCCGGGGTACAAGCCGATTGGACCGTAAAAAGCACCAGGATCGTGCACAAGGCAACCTTTGATCATCCCGCTGTCAAGAGGGAGGATCTGAAAACGGGGTATTACAGTTTTCTCGAACAATACGGCCGGCTCTACAGGGGGGCTCCTCCGTTTTTCTTCCACGCCGTTATAAGAGATATTATCGCACCCTACATTCATGAGGCAATTCGTGGGACCCTTTCCCCTGGAACAGCGCTGGACGAGGCCGCCAAGGAAGTTGACCGGCGGCTTGGGGGGATGGTGAAGAAAGGGTTATTGCCGGCTTACGGAAAACCATAAGGAAAAGGAATATTGGTTCGGGCGGATCATTGGAAAGGGGGCAATCTTATGGAATTATTGCGTCGTGGCGGTCAACTGAGCGTTCCCTTTGGGATTTTGTCTCTCGTTCTTCTCCTCCTATGGATAACACCGGGCCCTGTCCGGGGTGAAGTGGCGGTCGGGTGGTGGTCCCGGGCCGCAAAACCGTACCGTGGGGTCGTGCTTCACGGTATTTCGCAAGATACGGCGGTAACGCGATATATTGCCCGGAAAATCAAACCGATATTTGAACGAAAAACCGGCATAAGGATCAAGCTGGAATTCGTTTCCTGGGATGATCTGTATGTGAGAAGCATGAAAGACATGGCTTTGGGGAGGGGGCAATTCGATTTTGTCTATATTGGACAAGGGATGGCGGCAACCTATCTGGCACAGAACTATCTGGTAAACCTCAGTCACATGTCAAGAATCGAGGCACTTTCCGTGCCCCGCTTTACTTTCAAGGCATTCAATTCCTCCCTCGACTGTTATCGATCCCCGGGGACCGGCGATATTTACGGGATTCCCGTTGAGGGGTGGCTGAAGGTCTACGCCTATCGCAAGGATCTGTTTGAAAAACCGGAGATTCGCGATGCTTTCCGGAAAAGGTACGGATATGCGCTGGCCCCGGCGGTCACCTTTGAACAATATATTGATATCGCGGCATTTTTTTCGGAATGGGGCCGAAAACGCCATCTTCCCCTGTGGGGGACAACGCTACAGGCTTCCGTTGAACATCCCGCCTCGTTTCACGAATTGATGGAGACAATTGCCCCTGGTTTCGGTGTCTATCACTGGGGTATCAACGAAGCAAACTGGACCGCTTCAGAGGAGAAGGGAGGTCGGCTGAACAGCGATCCCGCCAAGGCGGCACTGCGCTTTTGGGCGGGTCTCCTTCCACACGGCACGCCCGGAGCTACCGGGAGTACGGAGGAGGAGGCGGCCGCCGCATTTTCGGCCGGACATGCGGCCCAGGGGTGGATCCTTGGCGAGGATATCCTATGGATCGCAACGGACCCGAAGCGTTCAAAGGTCGTCGGCAAAATAGGCATTGCCCTGCCGCCGGTTTCCATAAGGGCACTGACGGAGAACGGGTCCGGCAACGGGTACATCGGCTATTCCAAGATCGGAGCTTTCGGAATCCCTCACGCCTCCAAAAACAGAGAAGCCGCATTCCTGTGGCTGCAGTACCTGGGGCAGCCGTCTCTGCAATTGGATTGTAGCCTTAAGACCGGAAGCATCGTTCATGACAGCGTTCTCAAGCATCCCCGACTTGAAGCCCTGGACCTGCATACGGGAGGGTATTTTACATTCTACCGGAAATACAACCGCGTCTTCAGAGGGTCCCCGGCCTTTTGTTTTCATGCCAGCATGCGGGAAATCGTGGCCCCCTATGTTCAACAAGTCATACAAAACAACTTGTCGCCGGAACAAGCCCTGAACAAGGCGGCAATCCGTATTGACCGGCTGCTGGCCCGGCTGAAAGAGAAAGGATTGCTCACCACAAAATAATGGTCCCCAAAAGACTCAAAACCATCCGCTTCCGACTCCCGCTGATGTTCCTGTTGATCGTACTGCTCCCTGCGATTCTGATCAGTCTGATTTCCAGCAGGATCGAACTCAACGGTGCCCGCAAACGCATCATGAGCCAACTGGAATCGGTCATCGCTTTGAAAAAAGCGTCGATCGCCGTCTGGGTGAGAAGTTTGAATGCGGATCTTGAGGAAGCGATCCGATCCGAGAACAGCAATTGGCACGGGTTCGTTGTCCTGAGCCGGTCACCGTCCATGGAGTTATTGTTTGATACCTCATATGGCAAGATCCGGCAGAGATTCACAAGATTAATGGAAGAAACACGCCGATTCGAGATACTGCTTTTGCTGGATCTTCAGGGAAAGGTATGCTTCTCAACGCGGCCTGAACTGGAAGGCGAAGTGTTCAAATCCCAAGAGTTTTTCCGAATGGGGCGTCAAGCTTTCTCCATCAGCCCGGTTGCTAACGTTTTTCACCCCGGCACATGGTCCGTTGTGGCTGCGTTGCCGTTCTTCGATGACAAGGATCAGTTGGTCGGGGTTGTGGCCGGCGTTGCTTCCGTGGAACGGTTGAATCACATCATGCTCGAACGGTCCGGACTGGGAGAAACGGGCGAGACCTATCTTGTGAGCCGGACGTTCAGGGTCCTGACGGAAATGCGGTTTACCGGAAAACCGGATGTTCATTGGAACGGCGAAGGCATGCTCAAGGGGCTGGCCGTCAAAAATCGTGATTCCCTGGCGTGCACGAAATTCATGGGAAAAGAACTGATCGGTGTTTATCAATATCTTCCGGAACTGCAGGTTCATTTTTTCGCCGTACAGGCCCGGTCCGAGGCCTTTCAATCCACCTACACCGCCTTGCGGATGATGGTGATCATCACACTCGTTGTTGTGTGCGTGGCCCTTTTCGTGGGATCGGTCTTCTCCCACAAGGTCACATCCAGGCTCTCTCTCCTGGCCGATGCCGCGAAAAAGATCACTGACGGAAATTTTGACGTCGCCACACCCGTGACAAAGAACGATGAAATCGGCAATCTCGCGGCAGCCTTCAATATCATGACAAAGACCATTCATGAGAGCTTTCGGAAAATTCAAGCACAGCAATTTGAATTGACGGCGGCAAAGGGGCGTCTCGAAACCGCCAACATGAGACTGGAAGAACGTGTGGCCAAACGCACGGAAGATCTTGCTTCGGCATACACCGGACTCCAGCAGCAGATGGCCGTCCGCCAGAGGGCCGAGGAGAAACTGCGCAAGTATGCCGAAACCCAAAAGGTCTTGCTCCTTGAAGTGAACCATCGGGTCAAGAACAACCTTACCGCCATCATCGGCCTGCTCTATAAGGAACAGGATCGCGCGGAAGCCCGGGGACTGACCGATTACGCGAAGGTTCTGGATGCGTTGCGGAATCGAATCGAAGGACTTTCCACCGTCCATAACCTCCTTTCAGCCTCAGGGTGGCGACCTTTGTCGTTGAGTCGGTTGTGCCGGGAGCTGGTGGAAGCCGGCTTGCGGAGTGCTCCCCTGGGCGTTCACATCTCCATGGACATCGAAGATTCTCCCGTAAGGGTTAACAGCAATCAGGCACACCATCTTACATTGGTCATAAACGAACTGGTGATCAATACGCTCAAGTACGCCTTGTCCGATCGCGACACCGTTGGAATTGCCGTTCGAATTCTGCGGGAAAAGGATGACATCATCGTCACGTACAGGGATGACGGTCCGGGTTATCCGGTCGCCATGACAAAAGGAGATTTTAGCCGTTCCAACGTCGGATTCGACCTGATTAACGGCATTGTAAAGGAGAGCCTGAAAGGGCGTGTCATCCTTTCAAATGATCAAGGTGCGGTAACCAAGCTTGTTTTTAAGGCTGACAGGGGTATTGAAGCGTCTGAGAATGGCCCATGACCGGAGGGAATATGGAAAAGATCCGCGTTCTGATCGCCGAAGATGATTATCTGGTGAGTGAAACCGTAAAACGTGCGGTGAAGATACTGGGATACGAACTGGCGGGAAAGGCATCCGATGGCGAGGAAGCCGTTGAAATGGCCTGCACCCTTCATCCCGATGTCGTCTTGATGGACATAAAGATGCCGAAACTGGATGGGTTGGGGGCCACCCGGCAGATTCGGGACCGTTGCCCCGTACCGGTGGTCATTCTCACGGCCCACGACTCTCAAACCCTTGTTGAAGAGGCGAGCAAGGCGGGTGCGTCCGCTTTCTTGCTCAAACCTCCCAAGGAAAGAGAGCTTGAGCGGGCCGTTACCATTGCACTGGCACGACATGATATTCTGATGGAGTCCCTCCGGTTGAACAAAGAACTAAGCTTGCGAAATAAGCTGTTGGAGGAAAGCCTTTCGGAAATAGAAGTATTAAGGGGCATCATACCCATATGCGCCAATTGTAAGAATATCCGGGATGACCAAGGATATTGGCGGAAGGTTGAGGATTATTTCAAGCAACATGCCGACATCCAGTTCACTCACAGCATGTGTCCCGACTGTGTCAGGAAGTTGTATCCCGATGTGGCTGACGAAGTCCTGAAAAAAGATTAAGACCGAGAGCGGATTCGTCTGTCAACAAAATTGAAAAGCAGCCCGATCAATGGGCGTCGGCCCTTCAAGCGATGACAATCTCCCGGTGAAGCAGGGATTGGGTCATCCGGTAGGCTTTGCGGCCCGCGTTGTAAAGGGCCAACGCCACGATCAACCCAAAAAATATGATGGGGCCTTTTGCCAGGTGCTGGGCCGAGATGTAACGGATGAACTCAAAAATGGGGTATATGAAGAAAAGCACCGTGAAAGCGGCACCCAAAATGCCGTAGCTCAAGAGGATCCATTTTTCTCTCCCCCTTGGATGAATCTCCTTCTTTCCCCTTCCCATTCCCAGAATACCCGTGAGTTTCTGACCCAGATAGGCAAAAGACTTCTCCCGCAGGGTGGAGATGGCGGTCAAATCCGTGAGCATGTAGTAGCCGTCCATTTTGATGAAGGGAATGAAGTTGAGGACGGTGGAATAGAGGCAGAAGAGTCCCAAAAGGAACCATATGGAGTGCTCGGGATGGGCCGCTTGCGTTTGGAGGTGCCAATACCAAAAGCAGGCGGACA
>JANQDY010000100.1 GCA_028278625.1 Thermodesulfobacteriota bacterium | reverse complement strand
TCGTCTTTATTGGGGTTATCTTTTTCATGCTTGTACTCCTACCCGCCCCACACTAATTATTCAAGGGGTAGGTGTCTCAGCTACATTGGCACAGAGGGGCACGAACATAATGCATCAATTTTAAGACCAAGTCAATGCAACAACGCCGTCTCGATCACCCCCCTGCACCTTTACGGATATGTGAAACATCCTTTTTAAAGGTCATTGAACCGCAAAGCCGCCTCCCGCAGTCGGCGGACCACTCTTTCCCGGCCGATGGCCAGCAGAAATTCAAAGAATTCCGGGCCTTTGGACTGGCCGGTGACCGCCGTGCGAACGGCGTTCATGAGAATTCCCGGCTTGACGCCCATCTCTTTAAGAGCCTTTCTCAATACGGTTTCAATGGAAGGCTTGTCATAGTCTTCCATGTCCGAAATCCCTGCTGCCAGTTCCGGCAGCCACTCTTCCAACATGTCATGTTTGAGGATGTTCTTTTGAAGCGCCTTCTGATCCACGGGGAACCGGTCCGAAAAATAGGCACGCCCCTGTTCCACGAAATCGACGGTCGTATGATATCGTTCCCGGATCAGGTCCACCGTATTCAAGAACCACTGTTCCTTTTCATTTTCGTAGGCCCCATCCCATATGCCGGCACTTTCCATCTGCTCCCGAACGGCGGGCAGGATCGAGTGAACGGACAGGCTTCTAAGATAATGGGCGTTGATGTTGATGGCCTTTGGATCGGTGAAGAATTTGGGATCATCTTTGCGGATGTTGAACACGGAATTGGTTTTGCTGATCCCTTCAAGGGAAAAAGCCTCGATGAGTTCGGCTCTGGTAAAATACTCTCTGTCATCCCCCGGGGACCATCCCAGAAAGACCAGAAAATTCACCAGTGCCCATGGGAGAAATCCCCGTTCCCGGTAAAAGTGGATTGCCACGGCTTCCCCGTGCCTGCGCTTTGAGATCTTGGCTTTTTGGGGATCCAGGGTCAGTGACATATGGGCGAAGTGGGGAAGGGGTGCACCCAGGGCCTGGTATATCAGAATCTGTTTCGGGGTGTTGGCCAGCCCGTCCTGGCCCCGTATGACATGGGTAACACGGTCCCTGATGTCATCCACCGCGTTGGACAGTACGTACAAGGGCTGGCCGTTGGAACGAACGATGACAAAATCATCCAGATCCGCGTACTTTTTCTCGATGGACCCGTATACCACATCCCTGAACCGAACGGCCCCGGGCCCTTCGGGCAGCCGAAAGCGTATGGTAAAGGGTGTTCCCGCAGATCCCTTTTCCCGAATGGCCTCTTTGGACAAATTACGGCAGGTTCCGTCATAACGATAGGTCTCTTTCCGTTGCCGGGCCTTTTCCCGCTTTTGATCGAGGTCCTCTTTGGAACAGAAGCACTTGTAGGCATGACCGGAAGCCAGCATTTTGGCGGCCGCGTCCCGGTGTTCCGAAATGGAGCGGGACTGAAAATTGGGTCCCTCGTCCCAGTCCAGTCCCAGCCAGGTAAGACCTTCCAATATGCCGTCGATGGCATTTTCCGTGGATCGCTCCAGATCGGTGTCCTCGATTCTGAGAATGAATTTTCCGCCGGTTTTACGGGCATACAACCAGTTGAAAATAGCAGTCCTGGCGCCACCGATATGAAGATATCCGGTGGGGCTTGGGGCGAACCGGACCACAACAGAATCGTTCATGATATTTTGTGTCTCCTTATATAATAACAATATGACCTTGAGTTTTTCCTCCCGGCGATATGGCTCTAATCCATCAAGACCCGTTCGGCCACGGCCTCTTCCTCACTCTCGGTTGGCGCTATGGTTTCAGCCTTTCTCCTGCCCGGAAGCACCAGATTCAAGAAGACACCCAGGACCCCTGCCAGGCCGATGCCCGCCAGCTTGAACTGGCCGATGGGGAGCGCCATACCGCCGGTACCGAAAATCACGATCAGTGCCACGATGGCCAGATTACGGGGGTTCATTAAATCCTGACCGGCCCGCACCATAATGTTGATGCCAACCACCATGATCGCTCCGAACAGAAGCACCATGATACCGCCCATGACCGGCGTCGGGATGGTCAGCAGAAAAGCGCCCAGTTTGCCGACAAAGGCAAGACCCACCGCCACGACGGCCGCCCATGTCATTACAGCCGGATTGAAGGCTTTGGTCAGCGCCACCGCACCGGTCACTTCCGAATAGGTCGTGTTGGGCGGGCCGCCCAGCATGGCCGCCAGGGAAGTGGCCAAACCATCTCCCAGCATGGTATTTTTGATGCCTGGATCCTTGACATAGTCTTTCCCGGTAATACCACTGATCGCCAGAATATCACCCACGTGTTCAATGGCCGGGGCAATGGCGATCGGTACGATGTAGATGATCGCCTCTAAATTCCATTCCGGCATAGTGAAAGCGGGCACCGCCAGCCACGGGGCTTTGGCCAGGCCTGAAAAATTCACGATCCCGAATATCAGGGAGAGCCCATAGCCGGCAGCAATACCCAACAGAATGGGAACCAGTTTGAGCCATCCTCTGCCCAGAAGGGAGACCAGTATTGTGACCGCCAGTGAAACCAGGGAAATAATGAGCGCAAGGTGCTGGGGATAGAGCGTATGGCTGCCGTCTCCGCTCTTTCCCAGGGCCAGGTTGACAGCCACCGGCGCCAGTATCAGGCCGATAACCATAATCACCGGCCCGGTCACCACGGGGGGCAGCACCCGATGGAGGATGCCGCCGCCTCCCCATCGGATCACGAAACTGAGCAACAGGTAAAGCACACCCGCCGCAAAAAGACCGCAAAGGGTACCCGGAACACCCCAGGTTTGGATGCCATAAATGATGGGGGCGATAAAGGCGAAAGATGAGGCCAGAAAGACCGGCACCTTCCCTTTGGTGATCAACTGGAACAAGAGGGTGCCCGCACCTGCCGTAAAGAGGGCCACGTTGGGATTGAGTCCAGTGAGAAGCGGCACCAGAACGAGGGCTCCGAACGCCACGAAAAGCATCTGGGCGCCCAGAACAAAGCCTTTGGGTGAAAACCGGTACTCCGGGTTTGAGAAGTCACTCATGGATCCCTCCTTTTTAGAAATCATAATGGGAATGGTCCAAAGCCAGCGGCCTAGGAACGCTATTTTGTACCGAAAATCTTATCGCCGGCATCGCCGAGGCCCGGCAGGATGTAGCCGTTTTCATCGAGCTGTTCATCAACGGATGCCGTGTATATTTCCACCTCAGGGTATTTCGCCTCAACCCGCGCGATGCCCTCCGGCGCACAAACCAGAAAAATACCCCGAATAGTTTTGCAGCCCGCCTCTTTCAAAAGCGCGATCGTCCCCAGAAGGGTTCCGCCGGTCGCGAGCATCGGATCAAGAATCAGGGCAAGGCGTTCCTCGATAGCGTTGGCCAGTTTAAAATAATACTTGACCGGTTCGAGGGTTTTCTCATCGCGGTAAAATCCCACGATGGAGACCTTGGCCCCGGGAATCATGTCCAGGACCCCGTCCATCAGCCCAATGCCGGCCCTCAGAATCGGGACCACCGTCACCTTCTTGCCTTTGATCTCCTCAACCTTCACAGGTCCGGCCCAACCTTGTATGGTCTTTTGCTCGGTTGACAGGTCCTTGGTCGCTTCATAGGTGAGCAGGCGGCTCACCTCCGTGGCCAAAGTGCGAAATTGAAACGTCGACAATCTGTCTTTACGCAGAATGCCAAGTTTGTGTTTTACCAGCGGATGATTCACAACCGTTACCGGCATAAGTACCTCCTGATAATTGGGTCACGGGTGGTCAATTCCATATACGTGCCTTTTTGAAGGCTAACGCCCTGCCCCACTGAAGCTTCATCTACCCTTTCAGCCTTTTTTGCAGAGACGCCACCAGTGGCAGGGCATCCTTGAATTTGTATTTCTTGATGAGCTTTTCAAGATCGTTCATTTCAATGGCCATTTCGGGTGGCAATGGCATCTTTTTGATGGCCCCCATGATCTCCTTGCAGAGCTTGGGTTTGCGGGTTTTGAGGTAAGGAATCATTTCCTCCAATGCCGCCGCTAGTGCTTCGGGATCCGCTGCCTCAGTGCTTTCCCGGGCCGTATCCGACTCTGGGGATTCACCTCCCAAGACCCCAAGGGCTGTAATGATATCCTTTAATACGCTCCCGAAAAGGGAAATTCTTTCATCCTCGGGATCGGAGAGCCCTTCCTTGATGGCCGATTCCACTGATGCCGCCGCTTCCTGCAATGAACCCGCCCCCACATTACCGGCCACCCCCTTGATGCTGTGGGCCAGACGTTCCGCTTCCTCGGCCTTCTCCGACTTCAGAAGGTCTCTGATTTCCCGGTCCGCGCCTCCATAATCGTCCCGAAGCTTCTTGAGCAGCTTCCGGTACAGTTTTTCATTGCCACCGATTCGCATGAGCCCTTCTTTCAGTTTGATGCCCGCGATCTTTTCGGGAAGGGCCGAATCATCGGGCAAGGGAACCGACGGCTCATCCGGCGTCTCTTCCGTCATTGCCCCGGCGGCCCTTTCGGGATCCGGTTTAATCCACTGGGCCAGGCAGGAAAAGAGCTGGTCAACGTCAATGGGTTTGGCCACGTGGTCGTTCATGCCGGCTTCGATGGCTTTTTCCCGGTCTCCGGCCATGGCATTGGCCGTCATGGCAATGATGGGAATGGGGGTCTTTTCATCTCCCTCCCACTTGCGGATCTCCCGGGATGAGGTATACCCGTCCATCACCGGCATCTGGATATCCATGAGGACGGCCTCAAAGTCGTTGTCGGCCTGCAGGGCCTCAAGGGCCTGTTTGCCGTCTGCCACGGTGGTGACTTTGAGACCCGCACCGCCCAGAATCTCCTCGGCCACCTGCTGGTTGATCTCATTATCTTCCGCCAGCAGCACGTGGGCGCCTCTTAAGTGGGCCGCACCTGCCATCTCAATATCCGAATCCCGGCGCTGTCGCGCCGTGGTGTCGCTCTTTCCAAAGGCGGCCATGGCGGCATCCAGCAGAATGGACGGGGTCACCGGCTTGATGAGAAAGCCGTCCAACCCCATTGTTTCCGCCCGGCTCATGATTTCTTCGCGGCCGTAGGCGGTCACCATGATGATCTTGGGAATCTTTTGAAGGCCCGAATGCCCCTTTATTCTTTCCGCCGCTGACAGTCCGTCCATTCCCGGCATTTTCCAATCCATGAATACCAGGTCAAAGGGGTGACCGCGGTCCGCTGCTTCCAGCTCCGTCAATCCTTCCCGGGCGCCGGGCGCCAAAGTGACCTCGAAGGTCATGGAGGTCAGCATCCCATCCAGGATTTCGCGGCTGGTGGCATTGTCATCCACCACCAGTACCTTGAGACCCCTGAGATCGGGATCGGGTTTCAGGGCTTTCTTTTCCGGTGCTTCACCCACGCCGAAAACCGCCGTGAAAAGAAACTCGCTGCCAACCCCCGGCTCGCTCTCCACCCAGATGTCGCCTCCCATCATCTCCACCAGCCGCTTGCTGATGGTGAGCCCAAGACCGGTACCACCGTATTTCCGCGTGGTGGAGGCATCCGCCTGGCTGAAAGCCTGAAAGAGCTTGCCCTGCTGCTCCTTGGTGAGACCGATGCCCGTATCGCGAACACCGAATCGTATCTTTGCCTGATCTCCCGTGTTCTCCATCAATTGCGCCGAGATAACGATCTCCCCTTCCTCCGTAAACTTGACCGCATTGTTGGAGAGATTGACCAGCACCTGGCCCAGGCGCAAGGGATCCCCCTGAAGGTCGTTGGGCAAACCGGGGTCTATTTTCAGCAACAGTTCCAAACCCTTTTCCTGGCTCTTGACCCCCACCAGGCTGGCCACATTGTCCAGGGCCTGGTCCAGGTTGAAATCGATGGTCTCCATATCCATTTTGCCGGCTTCGATCTTGCTGAAATCAAGGATATCGTTAATGATTCCCAGCAATGCCTGAGCGCTGGCCTGGATTTTCACCAGGTAGTCATGCTGCTTGGGATCCAGTTGGGTTTTGAGGGCCAGGTGGCTCATGCCGATGATGGCATTCATGGGGGTGCGAATCTCGTGGCTCATGTTGGCCAGAAAATCGCTCTTGGCCTTGGTGGCCGCTTCGGCCTTCTGTTTCTCTTCATCCAGATCCTCCATCATGTTCAACATGGAACGTCGGGCCGTGTCCAACTCGGCCACCTGGTTTTGCAGGGCCAAAGTGGCCTTTTTCCGCTCGGTGATGTCGGTGAAAGTGATCACCGCCCCGGTCACTTTGCCGTCCTGCAAGATGGGATTGCTTTTCACGTCTACCGGAAAAGATGTTCCGTCCGCCCGCCAGAAAAGATCGTCTTTCAAAATCACCGGCAACCCCAGGGTCAGAGACTCTTTCAAGGAGCAGTCATCGAAGGGATAGGGGGTTCCATCGGGCCTGGTGTGGTGGAGCAGATCATGATAGTGCTTGCCCAGCAGTGCCTGATCGGAAGGATAACCGAGAAGCTCAAGGGCGGCCGGGTTGCAGAACGTAATACCCCCTTCCCCGTCGATGCCATAAACCCCTTCGCCCGCCGTATTCAGAATATGCCGCACCTGCTGCTCACTTCGGGTCACCTGATCAAACACGGATCTCAACTGCTCCTGGTCCCGGGTCAGCACAATGGCGGTGGCAATGTTGCCGGCGGCCTTTTCCAGCCATTCCATTTGAATGTGGGACAGTTTTTCCCGACCTGCGATCTCCAGCACCGCCACCACCCGATCCTTGTGGACCGCCGGCTCATGATGGACGACCGAGAGGGGAATATCGCCGATACCCGCCAAAACGGACATCTTTCCCTGTGACAGTTCGGTTACCATGGATTTTCCGGCGGCGGCTGTTCGCCCCACAAGCCCTTCATTGAGATCAAAGTGCGTCGGCCCATC
>JANQDY010000032.1 GCA_028278625.1 Thermodesulfobacteriota bacterium | reverse complement strand
ACAGCGCGATCGAACTCACCGGTCTCCGTCAGATTGTCAAGCACCTCCTCAAACAAGCGGGCCTTAATCATCTCCACCATCTCCTGCCGCACCCTTTCGGGACTGCGCCTTGATTTGAGTCCCCCGGAAGTCTGCTCCAGATAACGGGCATGCTCGTCCACGGCCGTAAGAAATTCGTCAACCCCCTTGTCAAAGACAGCTTCAACCTTCAAAATAGGTGGCTTCCATAATCCTTCATCATGCTTTTTCTGATCCATCTCAATCATCAGCCGGAGTTCATTGAGTGTTTTGTCGGTCCCTTCACGGTCGCTCTTGTTGATCAGAAAAATATCCCCCACTTCCAGGATCCCCGCCTTAATGGCCTGAATATCATCTCCCATGCCGGGGACCACCACAATCACGGTCGTGTGGGCACTGCGCACCACATCCACTTCATCCTGGCCCACACCCACGGTCTCCACCAGGATCACGTCCTTCCCCATGGCATCCAGAATGTCGATGGCGCTTCTGGTGGACTGGGTCAATCCGCCGAAATGTCCTCGGGTTGCCAAAGACCGTATGAACACGCCGTTGTCCATGCTGTGGCGCTGCATGCGGACCCGGTCTCCCAGGATGGCGCCCCCGGTGAAAGGGCTTGTGGGGTCGACGGCCAGAACCCCAACGGTTTTGTCTCGCTTCCTGAGATGCGCTACCATCTGGTCTACCAGCGTGCTCTTGCCGACCCCCGGCGCTCCGGTGATGCCGATCACATAGGCGTTTCCCGTATGGGGATAGAGGGCCTTCAGCACTTCCCGCACTTCAGGCATGCCGTCGTCCACGTCCCGGATGAGTCGCGCCACCGAGCGGACATCACCGCTGATTACTTTCTCCACCACGTCTTTCATAAAACCGCTCTCTTCATCTGGGTTTCACATTTTCGCGCACCCACTCGACGATGTCTTCCAGGGTCGTTCCCGGTGTGAAGATCTCTCTCACACCGGCCGTCTTGAGTCTCACGATATCCTCGTCGGGGATGATGCCGCCGCCGCAGACCACAATGTCCTCGGCCCCTCTCTCCTTGAGCAATTCCACAACCGTCAAAAAGAGATATTTATGGGCGCCGGCCAGGCTTGAAAGCCCTACCATGTCCACATCTTCCTGAATGGCGGCTTCCACGATCTCCTCCGGCGATTGATGAAGCCCCGTATAGACCACTTCGAAACCGGCGTCGCGGTAAGCCCGCGCAATGATTCTGGCGCCCCGGTCATGCCCGTCCAAACCGGGCTTGGCAACCATCACTCTGACTCTTCGTTCCCGTTTCATATTCTCCTCATTAGATCAGTAAATCCCCGGGTCCCGGTAAGAACCGAACACATCCCTGAATACATCGCACAGTTCCTGAAGGGTGGCGCCGGCTTTGACAGCCGTGATCAGATGCTCCATGACGTTTTCACTCCCGGAACAGGCCTCTCCGACCCTTTCGAGACACTCTTTCAACCGGGCATTGTCGCGCTGTTCCTTTATACGGTTGGTCTTTTCAATCTGGACCATCTCCAGCTCTTCACAGATTTCAAGCACTTCAACGGGGATGTCTTCCTGATCGATGGCATATTTGTTCACGCCGACCATGGTCTTGTCGCCATCATCAATCTGTTTCTGATAGTGATAGGCCGCATCCGCAATCTCCTGCTGCGGGTAATGCTTTTCGATGGCCCCCAGCATACCGCCCATATCATCGATCCTTTGAATGATCTCAAAGGCTTCTTCCTCCATCTGGTTGGTTAAGGCTTCCACAAAATAGGAACCGCCCAGGGGATCGATGGTATTGGCCACCCCCGATTCCTCTGCAATGATCTGCTGGGTCCTGAGCGCGATGGTGGCAGCCTCTTCCGTGGGAATGGCCAGCACCTCGTCCAGGGAATTGGTATGGAGGGACTGTGTGCCGCCCATCACCGCCGCCAGGGCCTGAAGGGCCGTTCGAACCACATTGTTATAGGGCTGTTGAGCGGTTAAGGAACACCCGGCCGTCTGGGTATGAAAGCGCATCCAGAGGCTCCTTTTATCCTTGGCCTTGAAACGTTCCTTCATGATTTTGGCCCACATGCGCCTGGCGGCCCGGAATTTGGCCACCTCTTCAAAAAAATCCAGGTGGGAATTGAAGAAAAAGGAAAACCGCGGTGCAAACGCGTCCACATCCAGACCCCGTTCCAGGGCCTTTTCCGTATAGGCGATACCGTCCGCCAGGGTGAATGCCAGCTCCTGCACGGCCGTTGATCCGGCCTCACGGATGTGATACCCGCTGATGCTGATGGTGTTCCATCGGGGCACCTGGTTTGTGCCGAATTCCACCGTATCCGTGACAATGCGGACAGACGGTTCCGGCGGGCACATGAAGGTTTTCTGGGCCACGAACTCCTTCAGCATGTCGTTTTGAATGGTGCCGCCCAGGATCTTTCGGTCAATGCCGCGGTTTTCTGCCATGGCGATGTACATGGCCCAGATAACGGCGGCGGGCGGGTTGATGGTCATGGAGGTGGTGATCTGATCGATGGGCAGCCCGGCAAAGAGGTCCTCCATATCTTTCAGGGTATCGATGGCCACACCGCACTTGCCGCACTCCCCCCTGGCCTTTGGAGAATCGGTGTCATATCCCATGAGGGTGGGCATGTCAAAGGCCGTTGACAGACCGGTCTGACCCTCCCTCACCAGGAGATGGAACCGCCGGTTGGTATCTTCGGCGGAGCCCAGACCCGCAAACATGCGCATGGTCCAGAGCCTGCCCCGATACATGGACGGCTGAACCCCTCTGGTGAAAGGGTAGTCGCCGGGAAATCCGAGATCGGCTGAAAAGTCATGTTTCCTGAGGTCGGCCGGTGTGTAGATCTCCTTGATTTCCTTATCGGAAACCGTGGAGAACCGGGCCAGACGTTCCGGCTTCTTGGCGAAAACCTTGCCCAGCTTCTTCTTCCACTCCCCGTACCTCAGGTCCATGTCCCGAAAAATCTTTGGATTAAAGGTCAACGCCATTGCCCACCTCCTTATCCCAAATCTCCGGTTTTCAGGTTTCCCATCACCCCTTGATGAGGTTTCTTGCCACCACCAACCGCATGATTTCGTTGGTCCCTTCATAAATCTGACAGATTTTGGCATCGCGCATGTGACGCTCCATGGGATACTCTTTGCTGTACCCGTAACCGCCCAGAATCTGGACCCCTTCCACGGAAGCCCGCATGGCCGCATCCGATGCGTACATTTTGGCCATTGCCGCTTCCTTCTCGTACGGTTTTTGGTGATCCTCCAACCAGGCGGCCCTTAGGGTCAGCAGTTCGGCCGCATCCAATTCAGTGGCCATATCGGCCAGTTTCCACTGGATGGCCTGAAAGGATGTGATCGGTTTTCCGAACTGCTCCCGGGTTTTGGCGTAAGCCACGGCCTCTTCCAGAACGGCCCGGCCGATACCGATGGCCTGGGAGGCGATGCCGATGCGGCCGCCGTCCAGGGTGGTCAGCATCTGTTTGAAGCCTTCGCCTTCTTTTCCCAGGAGCGCATCCGCCGGCAATCGGGCGTCTTCGAAAACCAATTCGGCGGTACCCGAAGCCAGAATGCCCATCTTTTCTTCCACACGCCCCACCTTGAAACCGGGGGTGTTTTCCAGATCCAGCACAAAGGAACTGATACCCTTGTACCCCTTTTCCTTATCGGTGACCGCGGCGATGACCGCATATCGGGCCACATTGCCGTTGGTAATGAATTTCTTCTCGCCGTTGATGATCCATTGGTCTCCGTCCCTGACAGCGGTTGTCCGCATGCCCGCGGGATCAGAGCCGGCCCCGGCTTCCGTCAACCCGTAGCATCCCAGAAACTCTCCGGCGGCGCAGGGGTGAAGATATTTCTTCTTTTGTTCTTCCGTTCCATAGGCATATACGGGAAAACAATAGAGGGAATTGTTGACACTCATGATAACCCCGGTGGAAGCACACCCTTTGGATATCTCAATGAGGGCCACCACATAACTCACATAGTCCATGCCGCCGCCGCCATATTCTTCCGGTACGGCGATCCCCAGCATCTTCAACTCGCCCAGTTGATTGACGATATCCGTGGGATGGGCGTGGGTCAGGTCCAGGTCCGCCGCTTTGGGCCGAATTTCCGCCTCGGCAAAGCGGGCCGCCATCTCTTTGACCATCTGTTGTTCCTCGGTCAAGGCAAAATCCATGGCTATACAAGTCCTCCCTTGAATTCCGGTTTTCGTTTCTCCAAAAATGCCGTCATTCCTTCCTTGCCGTCAGGGCTTGACATGCAAAGGGCAAAACCGTCCGCCTCAATGGAGATTCCCGAGCGAAGATCCACATCAGAACCGCGCTCGATGATACTCTTAACGGCGGCCATGGAAACCCGTCCCTTGCTGGCCAGCAGTTTGGCGGTCTTCATGGTCTCCTCCCAGAGGTTTTCGGCGGGAAAGACCTTGTTCACAAGGCCGATTTCCCTGGCCTCTTCCGCGCTGATAATGACCCCGGTCATGCACAATTCCTTGGCCATTGCCTTGCCCACCAGCCGGGACAGTCGCTGGGTTCCTCCAAATCCCGGAATAATGCCCAGATTGATCTCCGGTTGACCGAACTTGGCGGTTTCAGATGCATAGATGAAATCACATGCCATGGCCGTTTCCGTTCCGCCGCCCAAGGCAAACCCGTTTACGCAGGCGATCACCGGTATGGGCAGCCCTTCGAGGCGAAAGAGGAGCTTCTGTCCCTCCTGGGCAAAGGCCCGTCCCTCCAGAGGGGAGAAACCGGCCATGTGACCGATATCCGCGCCCGCGATGAAGGCCTTGTTCCCTTCCCCGGTCAGCACCAGCACTTTTACGGTCCCTTCCGATTCGATATTGTCCAGGACCTGATTCACTTCCGCCAGCACATCCGGATTGATGGCGTTGAGTGCCTTGGGCCGGTTGAACTTGATAACCGCTATATTCCCATCTTCTTCATAGATGATATTTTCAAATGACATGAGATTTCCCTCCGTTTTGGCTGTTAGCCATTAGCTTTTAGGTGTTAGGGTTGAGCTTTGAGCTTTCAGCAGCTTTCAAGAATCATGGCCATTCCCTGGCCGCCGCCGATACAGAGAGATGCCAGCCCCAGCTCGAGATTGTTGCGCACCATTTCCCCCATGAGGGTCAACACGATGCGTGCACCGGAACAACCGATGGGATGTCCGATGGAAATACCGCTTCCCAGGGGATTGGTCTTCTCAAGATCGCACCCCAGTTCCCGCACACAGGCGATGGCCTGTGCCGCAAAGGCTTCGTTCAGTTCGATGGCCCCGAAATCACCGATTTCCAGGTTCTCCCGTTTCAGCAGTTTTCGTACCGCTGGTATGGGTCCCAGACCCATGTAGGCCGGATCCGTCCCCGCCGAGGCATAGGCGCGGATCTTCACCAACGGGTTCAGTCCCAGATCCCTGGCCTTCTCATGGGACATGAGCAGGAGGGATGCCGCCGCATCATTGATGCCCGAGGCATTTCCCGCTGTCACGGTGCCGTCTTTCTTGAAGGCCGGCCGCAGTCTGGCCATCTTTTCCACGGTGGTGTCCATGGGCCGCTCATCCGTATCGAAAACCAGCGGGTCTTTCTTCCGCCGGGGTATCACCACCGGGACGATCTCATCCTTAAAGAGACCATCGGTAATGGCTTTGCAGGCCCGCTGGTGGCTCATGGCCCCCAGTTCATCCTGTTCTCCCCTTGAGATGCCGTATTTTGAGGCGATGTTCTCCGCGGTCACCCCCATGTGGTATCCGTAAAAGATCTCAAAGAGCCCGTCCATGACCATGAGATCCACCAGGTCCGCACTGTTCATTCGCGCACCCCACCGGGCAGCCGGCATGGCATAGGGGATGAGACTCATGTTTTCCATGCCGCCGGCCAGGATCACATCCGCCTCACCGGCCGAAATGGCCTGTGCCGCAAGGGCAATGGCCTTCATGCCGGAAGCACACACCTTGTTCAGCGTAAAAGCGCTGGTTTCCTTGGCAATGCCCGCTTTGATCATGGCCTGGCGCGCCACGTTCTGTCCCTGGGCCGCACCGACCACGTTCCCCATGATCACTTCATCTATTTCAATGGGGGCAAGAGCATCGTCGTAATCGTAAGCGTTCTTTTCCAGCTCAATCATGCCGATCCCTTTGAGGGCGTCGGCCTCAAACTGTGTCAGATTTTCGGTAGCCACCGGTTTTAGGCTAACGTTTTTCAAGGTCTCTTTCAGCACCAATGCTCCCAGATCCACCACCGGTGTTGATTTCAACGTCTTTCCAAAGGTTCCCACCGGCGTTCTTTTTCCCGAAACAACGACCACATCTCCCATATACTCATCTCTCCCGATTCTATTCTTCGTTATAGATCACCAGGGTCACCGACTCACCGCCCCCCAGGCAAAGGGATACCTGGCCGATGCCCGCGCCTCTCTCTTTCATGGCGTAGATCAGGGTGGTCAATACCCTGGCCCCGCTGGCACCGATGGGATGTCCCAGGGCCACGGAGCCGCCGTGAACGTTCAATTTATCAGGATCGATCCCCAGTTCCCGGTAGACGGCCACGGTGGACGTACTGAAGGCCTCGTTGATCTCATGCAGGTCCACATCCTGGGTGGTCAACCCGTCCTTTTTAAGCACTTTCGGTATGGAGAGGATGGGTGCAACGAGCACGTATTTCATGTCCATACCGGCGGCCCCCTGGGCCCCCACGCGCACCAGGGGCTTGCACCCCAGAGCATCCGCCTTTTCGCGGCTCATGACCACCAGGGCCGATGCCCCGTCGGAAATTTTACTGGCGTTGCCGGCGGTCACCAGTCCGTCTTTCTTGAACGCCGGACGCAGCCGTTTAAGCCCTTCCATGGTTGTCAGCGGTTTTTTGTTGGGAACTTCATCCGTGTCGAAAATCACCGGATCTCCTTTACGGCTGGGGATCTCAACCGGAACGATCTCGGTCTTGAACTTTCCTTCCTCCTGGGATTCCCATGTTCTCTGGTAAGACCTTAAAGCGAATTCGTCGGAATCTTCACGGCTCACATGATATTTTTCGGCGATCAACTCCGCACTGATTCCCATGTGGAAATCGTTGATATGATCCCAAAGGCCGTCATGCACCATGCCGTCCACCACCTGTCCGTTGTTCATCCGGTACCCGGTCCTTGCTTTCGGCAGCATATATGGACAGAGATTCATGTTCTCCTGGCCCCCTGCCACGACAACGTCCGCATCGCCACACATAATGGCCTGGGCCGCCAGCATCACAGCTTTGAGACCGGAACCGCAGACCTTATTGAGGGTAATGGCTCCCGGTTCCCAGGGAAGACCCGCCCGAAGCATCGATTGCCTGGCCGGGTTCTGTCCCAGTCCGTGGGGGAGCACGCTCCCCATGATGACCTCGTCCACATCCTTATCCTCGATCCCTGCCCGCGTAATCGCCTCGCGGATAACCAAAGCGCCCAAATCCGTTGCAGAGACACCGCTCAAAGAACCGGCAAAATCACCGATAGCGGTTCTGCACGCACTGACAATCACTACCTCTTTCATGGAAAATCCCCTTTTCTAAAAAGCCTGGTGTTAAGTATAAAAAGCGCCTGAAAATAGATCATCAATATATAGTAAAGGAGTTCTTTTCAAGTCAAGACAATTACTATTTATATGAGTTATTCCCCGATCTTTACCACCGTGCGCCCGGTCACCGTCCCTTCAATGTAACCGTTGAACAGATCGGGAAGATCATCGAACGCCACAGTGCGGTTGACGATAATGTCGAGGGCTTCGGGCTTTAGATCGGTGCCCAGCCGCGACCAAACCTTCTCCCTTAAAGGAACCGGGCAGTAGGTGGAGTTAATCCCTAAGAGGTTCACGCCTCTCAGAATGAACGGCATTACCGTTGTGACCAGATCGGAACCACCGGCAAGGCCGATGGAAGCAATATTGCCCAAGGGATTGGTCGTTCGCGTGATCCAAGCCAGCGTCTTGCCGCCCACCGCGTCTATGGCCCCGGCCCACAACCCTTTTTCAAGGGGGCGCTCGCCCATTTCCAGCTCGTTTCCATTCACCACCTCGGCCGCGCCGATCCTTTCGAGATAATCCTCCGTGCCCGACACAATGGTGAGGGCGACCACATGGTAGCCCAGACCCGAGAGCATGGAAGTGGCCAGCCCGCCCACACCGCCGGTGGCACCGGTGACCAAAACGGGGCCGTTTTCGGGAGCCTGCCCGTTCTCCTCCATTCTCTGGATCGCCATTCCGGCCGTAAAGCCAGCGGTACCAAGCGCCATGGTCTCGTAAAGGCTCAAACCCTTCGGCAAAGGAACGATCCAATCTCCTTTGACGCCCACATACTCGGCAAAGCCACCATCATATTCTTCGCCCAGGCCACACCCCACAACCACAACCGGGTCTCCCTCCTTGAAGCGAGGATCCAGAGACCTATGAACGTATCCGGCCGCATCGATTCCCGCCACCAGCGGAAACCGTTTCATTATTCGGCCGGCACCTGTTGCGGCCAGGGCATCTTTGTAATTGACGGTGGAGAAGGCGGACCGAATGACCACATTGCCGGTGCCGATCTGATCCAGATCCAGTCGGTCAAAACGTGCCTTGATCTCGCCGTTGTGATTGTGAACCCGAAATGCTTTGAAATTTCCCATCTGTATACCCCTTAACCCGAACGGTCTTTGGATCATGGATCCACATCATGGATTTCACATGGGCAGGCATGATGGGACCCTCTTTTTCTTGGAATTATTCCGGAACCTGTTGAATTTATACGCCAGACAGAGTAATAAGCAAAATTAAATGAATTAAACTATAAGATAAGATGTTCTTATGTTGCAGAACTTGGATCGACTGAAAGTCTTCTATCATGTGTTTGCCGGGGGGAGCGTCATTTCCGCCGCAAAAAACTTGAATGTTTCCCAATCCGCCGTGAGCCAAAGCCTTCAGAAACTGGAGAGCGAAATCAAAAGCCCGCTGTTTACGCGTCTCCACAAAAAGTTGGTTCCCACGGCGGCCGGAGAACGATTATATGCGGTCGTGCGGCCCTTTATGGTGGATTTGGACGGATGTCTAAAGACCCTCGAGCAGGCCAGGAATCAACCTTTTGGCGAACTCCGCATCGGAGCGCCCGTGGAGTTTGGGAAGGCCTATTTCCCAGCCGTTATCGCTTCATTTCGCAGGAAATACCCAAATGTTACATTCTGTCTGACGTTGGGAAATCCCGGGACCTTGTTGCCGATGCTCAAAAAAGGTCAGATCGATTTTGCTTTGGTGGACAAGTTCCGGACTGAAGATCAATACTTTGGTGGCCATGACGTCTATCATTTCCATCCTGTTGCGGAAGAAAAAATCATCCTTGCCTGTTCCAGACAATATTATGAGATATCCATAAAAAAGGACCATTCGTTCAAGCACTTAACACTTCAGGATTTCATTACGTATCGACAGGATGCCCAGAACATCAAAACCTGGTTCAAGCATCATTTTGGAAGATCAAACATACGACCTCATTCCGTTCTAACCGTTGACAGCCACCAGGCGATTGTTTCAGCAATTCAGCAGCATGTGGGGCTGGGTATGATCGCGTCACACATCGTTAGAAAAGAAATACAAGCCGGTACCATCATTGCGATCAGAACCTCAAAATCGGACTACAGGAACCAAATACTGCTGACCCAATTGCAGGATAAGATTCCAACCCTCACTGAGAAAATTTTCATGGAATATCTGTTGAAAGAAATCGAATTGATAGGTCTTTGGATCAAGGGAAGCCGGTCGGTGTTAATGGGTTAATGAATCCTATTTTAAGCCGGTTTGGGCCGCTAACCATGAAGGGGGCTTTATTGTACCGCCGCTCACGTCCTTCATCACCGCATCCTGAACCACTTCAGCGGGCCTTCCGTCCTTATCCAAGATCCAGATATCTGCCGAAAATCCATTGGGCAGAACCCCTCTGGGCAGAACAACGGCGGCATAGGTGTTTCCTTTTTGGGTCTTATGAAAGATCCGTCGCAGGCCGAATCCCACGGGAAACCCCACCACACCCCCATACCGTTGTCCCCACACGCAGGCGGCGTGAAAAGCCGCATCCAACACAAAGGGTGACCCCAAGGTCTCCGTCCGCCCCATGTGGTGGGACGCACGGATTTCCCCTCTGGCACCCTTTTCCGAGAGACAAAGGGCTCCTTTCAGATTCCGGTAGGCAGAACCAAAGGGAACCAGATGCTCGTAAACGGTTTCCGCTGAAACCGTATAATCGAAAGACCGGAGCATGTTAAAATCAGACGGCTCAGGTGCCTTTAAACCATGCCTGAAATGCAACACCGCGTGTTCCATGGTGCGAGTGATCTTTGCCTTTTTAGACCGGGTTTTGGTAAGCAGCCGCGATTTGATATTGCCATCTCCCACACGTTCCATGTCAACGAATACGTCAATCTCTTTGACCCCTTTTTCGAGATACAGGAATTTATGGAACCTGGCATCAGAAATGGTATGGACGTCTGCTTCTTCAAACCGTCCCTTTGTGGTTGCCGCCAGCAATACCATGGCCTCCACCGCCGGCAGTACCACCCTGCCCCTCAAGTGGTGATCCAGGAGGTAAAGGGAAATCGTGATTTTAAGGGGAAGCTTTGTCCGGACCCCTATTTCGGAAAGACCTTCCATATTTTGCGCGTCTTTTCGTCGATGCCCACGGGATTCCCTTTTTCATTGAGGGCGCAGTGACGGGTAAACCCTTTGCAGACGATTTTGCCGGTTTTCCCGTGGGTTATGACATAGTCGAATGTGAGACGGACCCGTTCCAGCTTTCCGGGGATCGTGAAAATCCCCAACGGATCATCATATCGAAGGGAGGAGTGGAACGTCACGCCCAATGCGATGATGGGATAGACAAGGCCGTCGGCCTCGATCTCCCGGTAGGGATAGGCCGTCTCCCGCATGAGGGAGGCCCTTCCCAGTTCGAAAAACCGGAAGTAATTGGAATGGTAGACCAGACCGGAGCGATCCGTATCCGCATAGAGCACCCTGGTTTTACAGAAGTGCCAGACGCGGCCGTCGGTTTCATCCCGCACGTAGGAAGTGCCGTTATCCAAGGGCCTGGGTGCAAACGGTTTCGGCCGCATCTCATACCCCCTTAAATACCACGCAGCAGTTGGTTCCCCCAAACCCGAAGGCATTGCTCAAGATGAACTCGTGAACCGTTTTTCGGGTCTGGTTGGGGACCACATCCACGTCTTCGAAGGCGGGATCGGGGATATGGTTGATGGTGGGAAGAAGAACCTTATGCTGCATGGCCTCGATGCTGAGGGCCGCTTCGATGGCCGCGGCGGCGCCCAAGGTATGCCCGATCTGGCTTTTGTTGGATGAGATGGGCATTTTCCGAAGTTGCCCCTTGAAAACCCGGCGAAGGCAAGCCACCTCTGAAGCGTCGCCCAGGGGAGTTGAGGTGCCGTGGGCGTTCACATACTGAATATCACCTGGAGATAGACCCGCATCCGCCATTGCCTCGCGCATGGCCCTCACCACCGTATCCGGGTTTGACCGGGTAAAATGATAGGCGTCGGAGGTCCAGCCGATGCCAAGCACCTCCGCCCTCGGTTTCAGCCCGTAAACGGAGAGCATCTCCTCCGCTGCCAGAACCAGGACCCCTGCCCCTTCGGAAAGGACGAACCCCTTTCGATCCCTGCTGAAAGGCCTGGATGCAACCGACGGATCATCATAGGCACGGTCCCCCGGAACGATCTTGATGGTGGCGTTCATGTTTTCAAACCCTTGTATGATCTCCGGCACGAGGCAGGTATCCACGCCGCCTGCCAGAACGAAATCACAGTCTCCATCCCGAATCATTCGAGCGCCCACTCCCACGGCGTAATTTCCCGAGGCGCAGGCCCCCTGAGGCGAGAAAATGGGTCCGGTAAACTTCGCCAGCATGCCGGCTTTTCCCGAGGGCACGTTGGCGCACAGATTGGGGAGCAGATAGGGGCTGACCTTCAGGGGACCCTTGTTCATGTAATTGTCCATGGCCACGCGAAAGGCATCGGTTCCGTTTAAGGCCGAACCCACCAGACAGGCGGTTCTGGAGGCCGTTTCCTCATCCATTTCAAGACCTGAGTGGATCAATGCCTCATGGCAGACGGCCATGGTCAGCAACACGTAATCGGCATTCCAGTTATACACCTCTTTAGGGTTGGCAAAGGGAAGTTCCTGAGGGCGCCAGTCCGGAATCTCCCCCACCACACGGCTTAAGGCATCCACCCGGCAGCGGGTCACCTCTCTAAACCCCGCCTCTCCTTTCACCGCCCGCTCCCATGTTTCGGGAAAGGTTTTTCCCAAAGGGGTTGCCGCGCCATAGCCCGTTACAAAAACCCGCCTGTTCCTGGGCGCTTTCATAATCCCTTCACCTCCAGAACCTCATGACATTTTTCCAAGTACCACACAGGCATTGCACCCGCCGAATCCAAAGGCATTCTTGAGCACAAACGCCTGTTCCAGGTTTGTGGCCCCTTCCGTCGGGCAGTCCACGGGCATCTCGGGGTCCGGCCGGTAGTTGATGGTGGGGAGAAGCATGCCTTTTTTCATCCCCAGAATGGCCAAAATGGTCTCAATGGCGCTGGAGGCCCCCATGCAGTGCCCGGTAACCGATTTATTGGCGCACACTGGGGGAATATCCTTTTCAAATACCGATTGAAGTGCGTCAAATTCCACCCGATCCCCCACCCTGGTGGAGGCCGCGTGGGTATTTACCGCTGCCACATCTTGAGGCGCCAAACCGGCATTGGAGATGGCTTCCCAAATGGCCCGGCGCACCGTTTCAAGATTGGGCGCCACAAAATGTCGGGCATCGGAGGTCATGCTCCATCCCAGCAACTGGGTATCGTAGGGAAGTCCGTGGGCATCCGCGAATTCCCGTGACGCAAGGATGATGCATCCCGCGCCTTCCGAGACCACAAACCCCCTTCGATCCCTCGAAAACGGGCGGCTCGCCCGCTCAGGGGGCTCCGGCGGTTGACCTTCTTTGGGACGGTAAGCGCCATTCATGGTATAAAACCCCGCCACAATCGGTTCCACCAGGGGAAAGTCCACGGCGCCCGCAATCACCACGTCGGCACGGTCCTGATCCAACAGCATTTTGCCGACGATCATGGACGTCACCCCCGTGGCGCAGGCGGTGATGGTGGCGGTAATGGGACCGGTGGCCCCCGTCAAAATGGAAACCTTGCCCCCCACCATGTTGATGCAGGCATTGGGGTTGGTAAAGGGGTGGGGCATGCGCCCTTCACGAATCATTCGGCGGTCCGCATGTAGCACCGCGTCCTGCCCTCCCACGGCGGAGCTGAATGTCACGGCGGTCCTGGGAGCGATCTCGGGGGTTATCTCCAACCCGGCTTTTGACAGGGCCCGGTGCGTCACCAGCAGGGCGTTCTTGAAAATGGGTGAGGTCCACTGGGCCAGGTTTCTGGGGGAGAGAAACGGATAGGGTGATGCATCCCATTCCGGCACTTCACCGGCAATGCGGACCGGAAAGGCCTCGCTCAGCGGAAATCGTGACAAATAGCCGACACCGCTTCTTCCCTTCACCGCGGCCTCCCACTGGGTTTCAAGATCCGTGCCCAGGGGAGATACCATATCATATCCCAGAATAACCGCTTCTTTTACCATGGAATGAACTGGTATAGCTTGGCAAACATCTCATACACTTCAATCCAGCCCTTCAGTTCCTCTTGGGACCGGATGTGCCCACGCTTATTGACCATGACCCAGCTCATGTGAGCGGCCCCGTCCTTGCAGGTTTTGCAGTCGCGCGTCTCGGAAGTACAGCACCGGTGCATGGTCGTAAGATCAGAGGCCCAGCGGATAAAACCGATGAGGCGTTTGGGCGGGGGGTCTCTTCTGTCCAAGGGTTCGGTGACGGAGGGGCATTCATTCCACCCGAAGGGCCGGTCCAGCATTTTGCCCGTGGTGATGACGTGATGGTAGTATTTTGATGAAATAACCGTATCGGAATATTGGTCGAGCATCTCGTCCATTTCCTTCCGAATGTCTTTTAACTGCTCTTTGGTCCAGAAAAACTGATCCACCCCCTCATCATTTGAGAGAAGCTGCATGTGAACCTTCAAACCCGCATCCCGGATCTTCTTGACAATCCGTTCCGTCTTTCCCACCTGTTTCGGGGTGATGGTGTAGAGGTAGTAGGCATGGGGATCTCCCTCGTAGTTTCGGCTGGAAACGGAAAAAGTGTCACGGCCTCTCAAGACTCTTTCATCATCCTCGTCGCCCCAAAGGGAGATGCCCACCATCATGTGGGGAAATCGATCCCGTGGCACCTTGATAAGGCCGTTTGTGGCGCAGAAAGTAGGCAGCCGTTTGTAAAATGCCGCCACACGGTCCAGACAGAGGGTCGGCTCTCCGCCGATCAAAATGGCCAGGTTGACTCCCCTTGCCATTTCCTTGTCAATGAACGCCTCCCATTTCCGGATATCCGTCTCTTCCCTGGCCGCCTCATGCTCCCCGGAGGTGAAAAAGAAGCACCCCTTGCATCTTAGATTGCAGCGATTGGTGACATCATAGATGGAACTTCGGATATTGAGCTTGGAAATCCGCTTGTATCGGTTGTACCAGTCTTCGTCAAGAAGGGAACTGACGGTTTTCATAAAAAAGAAAACTCCTTCAAAAGTGCCCGGATTTCATTTCTGGAGGTCACGCGCTAACACCTAACAACCAACAGCCCAAACTCAAAGATCGAAACCGGGCGGCGGTACAAAACCGGAACAGAGATTCTCTCCTTTTTCATATCCCATTACCCACACCGCAAGGTAGGTATCCACGTAGTCGAGCCATGCCCTGAAAGCATCGGGATCGGTCCCGTGGCGAAAGAGCTTTGCCGTCACGATGGCACTACCAGCGGCATAATGCCGGCAGTCGGCGCAGTCCGTATCCGGGACGCAGCAGGCCGCATCGCGGTTCCACGAAAGATCGGTGCGGTACTGTCTGAAGGATCGGCCCAGCCCCTGGGCCTTTGACGGGTTCATCCGTGGGTAGGGGCAAGCATACAGGTCATGAAGTCCCTTCGTGTGGGTGTGCGACACAATGTTATAGGGGGAAAAGAGGAGCGTCTCAGGGTATTCCGCCAAAAGTTCCGCCATCACCTGACGCAACTGCCCAAGGGATGTCCTTGTATGACGAAGGGGTCCCTCATACCCCACCGGCGCCGAAAAGGTGTTGAAAGTGACCCTGCAACGGTTCTTTGAAAGCACCTCCAGGACCTCTCTGGCATCCATGATGTTGTCCCGGGTAAAGGTGAACACAAAGACAGCCCTGTCATCCCCGCCGTAGTTGCCGATCTGCTCCTTGAGCATTTCCTTCCGATGACGGACCCGGGCACTGGTGTCGTCATTGCCCCAGACGGAAATATGAATTTTGTAACGCACCGATTCCGGGATCCTCTTTATGCCGTTGGTTGCGATGGCGCCCAGGGGGATCTCCTGATGGCATACCTCACAGAGATCCGGCACCAGCGACGGCTCGGCCCCTGCCAGCACCACATAGGTAACCCCTCTTTTCTTCTCGGCCCGCAAAAGCCTCCGCCAGGCTTCAGGGTCCCGGTTTTCCGGAGCAAACTGCTTGTCCCCCTCATAATAATAGCATCCGTCGCAGCGAATATTGCAGCGTCGGGTCATGTCATAGGTGGACTCCCGCAGAAAGAAATACTTGCGAACCTTTTCCCATCTCCGGTTGATTTTGGGGTCGAGAAGAAGGTCCTTGAAACGATGTCTCGTCAAACCGGGCCTCAAATACTTTTTGTTGTCTTGTGGCGGGGTCTGGCCGCTCTGACTCCGGCAACTTCCTGCAAACCCCTTTATCCCCATTAAGGGTAATCTAAAATTATACCATTTTGCACCGTCAAATTAAAGCCAATAAAAAAAGCCCCCTCTTGAAACCAGGGGCTTCGCCTCCCATCGGCGGTTACCGGCATATCTAGAGGAATCTCAGGAAAGATTGCGCATCATCTCCCCGTATATCCACAGCTCGGCCATGACACTGGCCGCCCGTTCAGGCGTATTGTAATTTACCAGGGCCCCTCCGTTTTCAAGGTCCCGTATCTGCTCATCCCAGATCCCGGGAGGGGCTAGAATACAGCTGATAACCGGTTTTTTCTGGCACCAGTTCATGAGCAGGCCACGGACGCCCCTAAGGGCATCCACATTGGCGGAGGCAAACATCATGAGGAGCAGAATCCCGTGAACATTTTCATCGGCCATTACCGCCTTGACAATCCCTTTGATGGCCTCTGCATCGTACCAGGCCGGACCCATGTCCACGGGGTTGGTGCGAAGGGCCAGGGGCGGCAGAAGATCATTAACCCTTTCTTGCGTCCTGTTCTCAAAACGGACCAGCCGAAGCCCCCTCTCCTCGCAAACATCACATGCGGCCATGGACGGACCCGCCTGGCCCGACAACACCGCCACGCCCGGCCCAATGGGCACCGGGCAGTGTGCCAGGGCCCTGGCCGTATCCACCAGTGCCTGGTTACTTTCCACTGCAACAATTCCCGCCTGCCTGAAAGCATGGGTGTAGATCTCATGCCGGCCCGCCATGGACCCCGTGTGAGAGCAAGACGCGGCATTTCCCACTGCGCCTCTGCCGGTTTTGTAGGCCACAATGGGCTTTTTGCCGGCGCATCGCCGGGCAGCGGCCAGAAAATCTCCCGGAGCATCCATTCCTTCCACGTAAAGGGCGATGACCTTTGTATCCGAATCTTCTGAAAGGTATTCGATCATTTTCCCGAAATCCACATTCAGCCGGTTGCCCAGCCCCACGATCTTGGAAAACCCCATGCCTTCGCCCATGGCCAGAAACCCCAACAGATGGGAAATACCGCCGCTCTGGCTCACGAGGGCCACTTTTCCAGGGTTTAACCGGGAGAACTCCGGTGTAAAGGATGCGTTGAGACGTGAATGGAGATTGATCATCCCAAAGGTGTTGGGGCCGATAACCGGTATTTCGGCGCCATCGGCAATCCCCTTGATCTCCTCGTGCAGGGTGGCCCCTTGAGGATCATCGATCTCCTTGAAACCGGCGGTAATGAGCACAATCCCTTTGACGCCGGCCCCCGCGCACGCCCTCATGACATCCGCCACCCGTTTCGCCGGTACCACCACTACGGCCAGATCGACCGGCAACGGGGATTCTGACACGGATTTAAAGGCCCTCCGTCCGAAAACCCGTTCCGCCCCGGGGTTCACCGGGAACAGGCCCCCTTTATAGCCGCCCTTTAAAAGGCTCTTCATCACATGGAATCCCAGTTTGGCTGGGTTATCCGAAGCACCGATGACCGCTACGGATGTCGGTTCAAAAAGAGACTGCATGGTTTGACTCCTGATTCTTGAATCGTCTCGCAACTGATCCGATTGAGACGGTGGGTGAAACTGCGTCTTGACCCATTACAATACATCCCCTCTCTTTTCAATGATTTCTTTTGCAGGTCTTTGAGGTCCCAAAGAACCTGCAAAATGAAAACCCTTGACAAATGAAAAAGAAATGGCTATTCTTCGAAACATGTCGAACTATCAAGATAAAGAGATCGAGAAATTCGCCGAGATATTCAAGGCCCTGTCCAACCCAAACCGGCTCAAGATCTTTCTGCGCCTCACCTCATGTTGCCGGCCGGGAAACCCGGCGACCATCAAGGAGAGCGTGACGGAAGTAGAAGGGTGCGCCTGTGTGGGCGAACTGGGTCAGGATCTGGGGATCGTTCCATCCACGATTTCACACCACATTAAAGAACTTCGCCGGGCCGGTTTGATCCGTGTGGAGAGGAATGGGCAGAAAATCGAGTGTTCCATGGATCCTGAGGCCCTGGCGGCCATACAGGTTTTTTTTTCATCGTGAGGGCCGGCTTTTTTTTGACCGAACTATTCGATAGTTTTCGAATAATAGTAACAACCCAACACCAAGGAGGCGAAAATGGATACGCTGGAAAAAGAAAAGGTAAAAGAGAGCGTTCGAAGCACCTACGGGAAAGTTGCATTGGCCGGTGTGAAGGCCACCGGGCTTGGGCAGGGCACATCCTGCTGCAGTCCAGGGAACGGATCACTCGAAAGCGTCTCCGCGCCATCCTGTGGCTGCGGGGATCCCGGATTCTCGGCCAAGCAGCTGTCCACCGTTATGGGGTATTCCAAGGAGGATCTGGACAGTGTTCCCGAGGGGGCAAACATGGGCCTCGGCTGCGGTAACCCCGTTGCCCTTGCATCGCTCAAGCCGGGCGAGACCGTGGTGGACCTGGGAAGCGGGGGCGGATTCGACTGCTTTCTTGCGGCCGGGGAAGTGGGAGAATCGGGCCGGGTGATCGGAGTGGATATGACACCGGAAATGATCAGCAAGGCCAGGAGGAATGCTGAAGCGGCAAAAACGGATAACGTTGAATTCCGCTTGGGAGAAATCGAACACCTGCCTGTGGGCGATAACAGCGCGGACATTGTCATGTCCAACTGCGTCATCAATCTTTCTCCTGACAAACAAGCGGTCTACCGGGATACTTTTCGGGTCCTAAAACCCGGCGGCAGATTATCCGTCTCAGATGTTTTGGCCACGGCACCACTCCCCGAGCATATCCGAAATGATCTCAGTTTGGTGGGGGCCTGCATCGGCGGTGCCGCCACGATCGAAGACACGGCGGAGATGCTGGAACAGGCCGGTTACACGGACATCAGAATCACGCCCAAAAACTACAGCAGGGATCTCATTGAACAGTGGGCCCCCGAAAAGAGCCGGGAGGCACTGGATTACGTGGTTTCAGCCACCATTGAGGCGATAAAACCCGAACCAGACGCATCCTGACGCCTTTGAGGGATCTTGGTGTATTTCGCTGTAACCTTTTTTTAAAAGGATATGTCTACACTCTAACAGCGAAGGTCATCTATCTTGCTTGAAGAGAGGAGGTACGACAAATGGAAACAATCAGGAACGGTCTCCACAATAATGGACCCGATGAAAGAGAAGAAAAACCCACAATGTTCAAGAAATTTCGGGCCAGGATCTGCAACAATTGTCCCCTTTGCAGCCACGCCCGGAAAAACCCGGAATCCAGGATCGGAAAAATGCTTCATCACAAACGTCATGCGGATAACTGCCCCCTTTGGAAGGCGCATAAGGAGATATACGGGGACGGAAATGTAAGGGAAATCTCTGAGATGAATTCCTTGAAGTTGTGGAAGGTTTTTTGACCGAATACCGCGATATTTTTTTAAGGATAATATTCGATAGTTTTCGAAAAATAGGAGTTTACCGTCTAAAGTAGGAGATGTGGATATGGCAATGGAATACCTGGAAAAAAGCAGGAGCAGCATAGGGTCTCAGATATCAGAAGACATGTTTCCCAAAGAGGCATTCAGACTTATTTCTCGAAAAAGAGATCAGGATGATCTGGTGGTCCTGGACGTCTCCACCCCCCAGGAATTCGGAAAGGTCCGTCTTGAAAACGCCATCAACATGAATTTCTTTTCAAGTGCCTTTAGAAGCCACCTCAATGCCCTGGATAAAGGCAAGACCTATCTTGTCTACTGTAAAGTTGGGGGACGCAGCAAACTGGCCATGAAACAGATGAAAAAGAAGGGATTTGGAGAGGTGTACAACATCGTGGGCGGCACCCTTTTGTGGAAGGAAGAAGGATTGCCCTTTGCATCGGGGTTTGATAGCCCACCCAGATTCTCACTATGCCCTGTCGCTATGACCGTTCCCCTGATGAGAAAAATCAGAAGAATGCTGCAGAGCGGCTACCGGGCATTGTTCGGCGGCAGACGAAGTGCCGCCGGGTTTGAGAGTGAGTAGCGCTGTCACTCAGGGAAATTTAAACCATCATGAAAAAGAGGAGGCCGCAAATGGAAACAAAGGAGACAAAAGGGAAGAAAGCATCGACCGGTTGCTGCGGATTCGGGAACGCGGATATGGATTATGGGAAAATGGCTGAAATGGCGAGCAACTGCTGTTCCGGCCGAACCGGTCCCGCGGGCCGCTCCGGATTCGGAAGAAAGATGATGCGCACCATGATGGAGATGTGTTGCGGGCCAAAAGCGGAAAAAAAAGGGGAATGTTCGGAAAGCAGCAAGGCTTAATCAACCGTTATGGAAAAGGCGGGGTTTGACGGCCCTGCCTTTTTTGCCCATTATTATGATCTGAGCGAGCAATCCTTTCAGTCACCCGACCTCGGAACACAACGATCCGTTATGCGACAGTATTCTGACAGCCGGCCCTTGACAAAGCTTTCCCATGACGCATTTCCGATCAATCGGTGGCCCATTTCATTGGGATGCCCGTCTTCCTTTATGGTGTATTTTTCCCTGTCTTTTCCCAGTTCCTTCGACATGTGGGGGAATATATCCATAAAAGGGATTTGCTCTTTTTCAAAGACCTCATCAGCAACGCTCATGAAGGCGCTCATGGGATCCCGGGAATTTGCCGCATCTTCATAGTTATGCCATCCGGTGGTTGTAACCAGTAGAGGTATCGACCGATCTTTGCACCACTTGTTGAGATGGGAGAAGAGGCGCGTCCCCAGATCAATGCCACGCTTCCCGGATGCATCCGGGGCTAAAGGGCCAGGGTCCATGACAGCCGCCTGTTCGGGCGCATGTTCCCGTCTTACGCCGCCTGCCCCGATTCTCGCGGTGAGTATCGCCCGCCTGACCAATTGCAGGAGGTGAGAATGCTCTAGGAGCCACTGATATCCGGGTATTTGGTTCCACACCTTTTTCCAGGTCGATGGCTTACGGTGGTTTCGTTTGAGAGCCGACGACGCGTTATCTGATACGGTATAGATGTTCTTTTGAAGGCTCCTTATGATATCGCCCCTGTTGAGGAATACGAGTATGATATCCGGATCGACAGCATCACCGAAGTCTTCAACATATGCCACATAATCGGCGGCTCCCCAACCGCCGGCAGCCGCGTTTAGAAACTGAAACCGGTTAATGCCGAATTCTTCGTCCGCATTCTTCTGCAGCAATTGCACATACGTGTCTTCCTTGTCCACCAACCATCCGAACGTATAGGAATCACCCACAACAAGAATTTTGAGCCCCCTCTCTTTTACGGGTGTACCACGGAGGTGCGGATGATGAAATTGGTAGTTGACAACCCGTTTCCCGGACTGGTGTCGTGCCTTCCCGGATGATTTGTTCACGAGAAGACCTTTTTCGGTCTCAACCCTCCAGCTTCCGCTTAGATTCTGCGGCGTTACAACACGAACAAGGAGTTCACCCAAAAGCAGTGAAATGATTACGGATGAGATCAGCAGTGAAAGAGAAAAAAAGAAGTTGCGCAATTTCATCAAGCTCGTAAGAAAACCCGGCATTCCGGGCCGTTGGGATTGAGTTCAACGGCCTTCTTGGCCTATGCTATGGCCTGATCGTACTTTCCCATATTGGTGAGAATAAATCCAAGTATATAATGCGGGGTATCCATTGAGTCGTCAAGTTCCACCGCCTTGGTGGCCAATTTAAAGGCCATGCGCCCCGATGCAACCGGATCCGTGCTCCAGTTCATCCAGGCGCCCATCATGTGACCATAGTCCAGCTTGGCATATGCCGTGGCAAACCGGGGATCCGGAGCGATGGCTTCTTCATACCGGGGCCGCGCCTTGTGGTTTGAGACTTTGTTTATCCGGACGCTGCATTCCCTGGCCTGCAGGTATTTCTCAAACGCCACCAGATTATCCGTGAGACCCTTTCTTTGCCACAGACGCGCCTGCTCACTCAGCATGATCTCCACCCGCATTGCCCGGATGATCTCCAAAGTAATCTCGTCTTGAACGGCGAATATGTCCTTCAGCTTGCGGTCGTACCGTTCCGACCAAACATGATTTCCCGTCTTGGCATCAATGAGCTGCGCGGTGATGCGAACCATGTCCCCCTGTTTACGGACACTACCTTCCATAACGTACTGCACGCCAAGCTTTTTCCCCACGTCTTTGACATCTACGGCTTTGTTTTTAAACACGGATGATGAGTTGCGTGCAATGACCAATAACCTGGAAATCTTGGAAAGGCCGGTGATGATTTCATCCGTGATGCCATCGCTGAAGTACTCTTGCTTTGGATCGCCGCTCATGTTGGCAAACGGCAACACCGCGATGGACGGCTTGTCGGGCAAAGGCAGATCCGGGGCTTCTTCAAATACCGATTTCACGGGTGATTGAACTGAACGGAAATAGAAGTATCAGATTCCCACCGAGACAAGCGCCAGGATCAGGGCCACGATGGGGAACAGATAGATCTTCTGCCTGGGGGCGTGTTTGATTGGTACGGATTTGTCTTTGATGCCGGCGGCTCCTCCTGATTCAAGAAGCACCTTGTAGGCGGGAATCGGATCTGAAATGTTTTGACTTGTTTTCGGCCAATGTATTTGAAATCGAGATCCAGCCGTGTCAACCACCTGGCCCTCATAAAGTGTCGTGAGCCTGTGCATCTCCTTCCGATTGGCCGCACCAAGAAAGGTATTGAGGAGAAAAAGAGATGGCAACTAACCCTACAACGTCACTTAGCCAAACTCACCATTTCTTAGCAACGCCTTCCGTCTATGTGAAAGGTATGCCCGGTGATTTCTGTTTCTGACCCAAAT
>JANQDY010000041.1 GCA_028278625.1 Thermodesulfobacteriota bacterium | reverse complement strand
CGCTCCTCTTCGGTCAGTGTCACAATGAATTTCTTCACAATCGATCCTCCCCAAAAAGAGTCGTTTATAAAAGGAGGATATCATATTTTATACGACATTACAAGCGTGACATGACACTAGGGAAATCCGTAAACAGACAGGTTTTCCTTGTCCCTATTTTGAACCTCTAATCCAATAACCTGACGCATTGTGTTGCCACATATGATAAAGGGCACTGGACGGACGAAAAACAGCGTTCTTTGACGCGAAAACCAGGGAGGTGAAGCATGACATCCCGAACAAGCGCGGCGTTGGTTTTGGGCATTGCCCTGGTTTTGTTGTCCTGCAACGGGGACAATCAGGGTTCCGGCGGCACCGCCGCCATCCCCGTGAACCCCCTTCGCGAAGCCTACTTCGGCGATTTCCACATCCATACTCCCATATCCTTGGACAGCTATCTGGTGTGGAACACCAATACCCTGGACCATGCCTACCGCTATGCCAAAGGCGAGCCGGTGACCCTGGGAGGCAATGACAATGTTGTCCACAAGCTGAAAGCCCCCCTCGACTTTGCGGGAATCAGCGATCACGCGGAATGGTTCGGTGAAGTGGATCTCTGTCTCGACCAGAGTTCGACGGTCTATGAGGCCCCCATGTGCCAATTGATGCGGCAGAACCGCGTCGAAGCTTTCTACATACTCGGCGCCCTTGCAACCATGGATCCGCCCCAGCGAGCACGCTTCTGCGAAATCGAAGACTGCATGGAACGGGCCCGGGTCATCTGGCGGGAAACACAGGACATGGCACGGATGCACAACGCGCCCGGGAAATTCACCACATTCATTGCCTACGAGTACACCAGGATGATTCACGACGGCGGGATGATGCACCGAAACGTGATTTTCGGCACAGACTCGGTTCCGGAAGACGCCATGAGCTCCATCGACCTGCCCTCAGCCGAGGGGCTGTTGGAATGGCTCAGCGGGTCCTGCACCGGCGATTGCCGATCTCTTTCTATTCCACACAACCCCAACTACAGCTGGGGTCAGATGCTGGATCCTTGGTTGGACTCATCGGGACAGCCGCACACCGCTGAAAACCTGGCGCTGCGTGCCGCCACTGAGCCGCTGATTGAGATCTTTCAGACCAAAGGCAGCTCGGAATGTCATCCCGGACTCGGCACCGACGACGAGTTCTGCGACGAGCTGGTCTATGCGCCCTGCACGGAAGAGAACAACGGCCATCACTGCGTGGAGGAAACGTCGTATATACGTAACGCCCTTAAAAACGGCCTGATCATGGCAGATAGATACGGCGTCAACCCCTTCAAATACGGTTTCATCGGCAGCACCGACACCCACAACGGGATACCGGGAGCCACGGAGGAAGACCAATACGAGGGGCACCACGGCGTCACTGATCTGACGCCTGCCAAACGACTGGGCCTTGAGGAGGGTGGGGTCCAGGGATTTACCGAAAACCCGGTGAACAATCCGGGTGGACTGGCGGGTGTGTGGGCGGAATCAAACACCCGGGAATCGATCTTCGCCGCCCTGAAACGCAAAGAGACCTTTGCTACCAGCGGCCCCAGGATCCGCGTGCGTTTTTTTGGCAGTTTCGATTATGCCCCGGATCTCCATCTAGAGGAGGACATGCTTAAGCAGGCCTATGCCCAAGGCGTCCCCATGGGGAGTGATTTGCCGGCCGGCCAGGAAGGGCAGGCCCCGACGTTTCTTGTGTGGGCAGCCAAGGACCCCAACAGCGCCAATCTGCAACGGCTTCAAATCATCAAGGGGTGGAGTAACGGCAGCGAGACCTTTGAAAAGATCTACGACGTGGTCTGCTCGGACGCCCTTTCTCCCGACCCTGTTACCGGACGCTGCCCGGACAACGGCGCCGGCGTCGATCTTTCCGACTGCTCCTACGCCGCGGATTTGGGGGCTGCCGAGCTCAGTACCGTTTGGATTGATCCCGACTTCGACCCCAACCTGCGCGCTTTTTACTATGTCCGTGTTTTGGAAAACCCCACCTGCCGCTGGTCCACCTACGACGCCCTGAGGCTCCATCATGAGGATCCGGATAACTTCCCCGAACCGCCGCTGCTGGAGGGCACAAGCCCCACGATTCACGAGTGCGCATGGGCGTCACCCATCTGGTACTCGCCGGTGGGGCATTGATGGGGAGGCTCGTGTTCAAAGGGACTCTCCTTTTTGTCACGAGCCCGCTCATAATCTCCGCATAGGTCACCACCGATACTCGAAAGCCGCGATTCCGGTCAAGAACCGTGTTTGACACCAATTGAAATGGATGATATACATATGGAAAAGTATATCTTGGAGGGGTCATCATGCAAGTATCAAAATGGGGCAACAGCCTTGCCATTCGGTTGCCGGCGGTGGTGGTGAAAGCATTGAAACTTCGTGAAGGGGATGACGTCGAGGTGATTATCGAGGATGAACGGGTATTCCGGTTAAAAAGGAAACCCGCCAGGGAGGACTTCCTCCTGCGGCTGCGGCAATTCCGCGGGAAGCTACCCGAGGACTTCAAATTTGACCGGGATGATGCAAATGTCCGGGCCTAAGGCTTTTATTGATACCAATATCCTCATATATCTGTTGTCAGCGGACGCCCAAAAAGCCGACCGGGCTGAAGGGATTTTGCGCGCGGGCGGGCTGATCAGCGTTCAGGTCCTGAATGAATTTACAAATGTGGCGCGTCGAAAGCTAAAACTGCCATGGAGGGAGGTCCACGATTTTTCGCTATTGATTCGATCGCTCTGTCCGGTTGAACCGCTGACGTTGGATACTTACCACAAGGGCTGTCTATTGGCAGAGCGCTACGGATTGAGCGTGTATGACGCAATGATTGCGGCCTCGGCCCTCATTGGAGGATGTGACATCTTATACTCCGAGGATCTGCAGGACGGCTTGTTGATAGATGGGCAGTTGTCGGTCCGCAATCCCTTCTAGTCGTCTTTTGGCAAGGGAAATATCTTGCTTCCCATCATCCCGGCCAGAGAAACCAATGGGAGTCCACCTTTTCCGCCAACCAGAACAGCACCATTCCCACGATCACCGTCCCCCCCAGGGACCGGGTCCACCAGGCAAATGCGAAGGTGGGCACGGCCACCCAGAATTCGGGCTGCAAGAGGTTGATATGTCTGGGTTCTCCGTCCAGAACCAGGGCCGGCAAGAGCAGGGCGCTCAGTATGGCCGCCGGTATCAGTTCCAGCCACTGGACAAACCATTGGGGAAGGGATCGCCGCGACAGATGGTGTAGCGGCAGCCAGCGGGGCAGATAGGTGACCAGGCCCATGCAAAACAGGAGCAGCAGATAGTCAGCCATTATTTTGAAGCCCCCTTTTTGATGACGCTCCGTTGAAGGACGACCCCTATCGTGGCGGCGGCAGCGGACGCGATGACGATATGGGAATTGCCAGGCACCACCAGAGCGAGACCCACGGCGCACAAACCGGCGATTGCCGCGGTAAGCAGGTGGATCAGTTTTCTGATCTGGTAGATGAGCAAACAGATAAACATGGCGACGAGCGCGTAATTAATGCCCAGAGCCCCTTCCGGGATGAAGCGGCCGAAAATGCCGCCTGCCACGGTGCTTAAAAACCAGGTCAGATTGGCCGCATGATTCACCACCAGGGCCCGGGACAGGCTCCAGTTGCCGGCATTGAACTTGGGCATATTAACGGCGAAGCTTTCATCCGTTACCCCATAGGCGTAGAGGGCCAGGAGTCCCCGGTGGACGGATTTCAAATGGACCGCGAGGGCTGAACTCATCAGCACATGGCGCAGGTTTACCATGAAAGTGGTGGTGGTGATGGCAACTGCGGAAGCGCCACAGTCCAGCATTGAAACGGCAATGAATTGGGCACTGCCGGCAAAGACCATGATGGACATGAGACCGATCTCAAGGGGTGTCAGCCCAGCCTTTTGGGCCAGAACCCCGAATGCCATGCCGATGGGAAGATAACCCAAGCAGATGGGCCACCCGGCGCTGAATCCCTCTTTTAGGACGGCTTCGTGGACGGCAGGTGAAGATCGTGTCATGCTTTAGCCTCAAATAGAGTCCAATGGACCCAACTTTCAAATCAGGACTCAGATGGCGGCCTCAGAAAGAATGCCAAGACCACCGCGGTCGCGGTCAGTAGAGAGCAGAGCCAGAAGGCACTGCTGAATGTTCCGGTGATTTCCGCCATGAACCCGGCCACCGCGGGCCCCGTGATCTGTCCGGCACCAAAGAACAGGGTGATGAAACCAAAGGCCTTTACCGCCTGCTCGGGCCCGGAATAGTCCCCAACGGTGGCGGACATGATCGTTGGTATGCTCCAGACGGCGAGACCGAAAATGCCGATGGAACCGTACAAAAACGGGTTCGGAAGGTCGGCGGCCACCAGGACATATGCAACTGTAAACAGGGTATAAACCAGCATCATGCCCGTTTTACGACCCAGCCGGTCGGACAGCCATCCGAACAGGGGGCCGGACAGTATGGAAAGTCCGCCGACGATGGCCCAGAATGTGCCGGCCGTATTCTCGCCAAACCCCCGCTCATTGACCATGGCGGTGACGATGAATGTAGCATATACCACGTATGTGGCGCCGAACAGGGCATAAATGCACCCCAGGTGTACCATGGTCCACCCGTGGGGATTTCTGGTTTTTCCGGGATTTGAATGGCCGGGGGAGGGTGCCGTCTTTTGGGCCACGGGTGGCTCTTTTTTGTGCGGTTCATTGCGGAGGAAAACCGCGGCAACGGTGGTGGAGACAAGGGAGAGGAGGCCAAATATGACCCATCCGGTGCGCCACCCGTCGTTCCCCATTGAAACATTGACCCACGGAATGAGCAATCCCGTGAAAACAATGGCGATGCCGTTTCCTGATAGCATTATGCCGGCTGCGCGTCCCCGGTTGTCCTTTCCAAACCAGTGGGAGACAAGTCCCATCATGGGGACGTTGGCCAGTCCCGATCCAATGCCGGTGGCCACGTACAGGGAGATGACGTCGGAAAATCCCGTGCTCCCGGCGATCAGCAGCATGGAACCGCCAACCAGGGCGAGCCCCATGGAAATGGTCCAGCGGGCCCCAATGGCCCCTGAAATAATACCGGCCATCACCACGGAAACCATGTATCCCACAAAATTGCCCGTGCTGATGAGCCCCATCTGCCAGTAACTCAAATTGAGGGAGGTCCCCATGGAAGGAAGAAGCATGCCCAAGGAAAAGCGACCCAGACCCAGACAGGAAAAAAGGACGGCCATGCCCGTCAGCGTTATGATCCAGCCGTAATTGTCCGGGGTCTTTTCTCTTATTGATGGATCTGTTGGTCCCATGGCAATCACCTTGGCAGCACACTGTAGAGATATTCGAAACGATTTGCAAACAGTAATTAAAAAGATAAAAATATTTCAAATAGCTTGCAAATAGTGCTGTAAATGTGATAATTCTTTTTGAGAACGCGTCTTATATTCGATGCCCATGCAAAGGTTTTGCAAATGGTCAAACTGGATGACTTTGATCGAAGGATTGTGGATGCCCTGCAAGCCAACGGACGGCTTTCCAATATGGATGTTGCGGAAAAGGTGGGCTTGTCCCATTCCAGTTGTTCGCGGCGGATCGCCCGGCTCCAGCGGGAAGGTGTCATCGTCGGGTACCGGGCCCTCACGGATCGGCAGAAACTGGGCCTTTCCGTAAGGGCCTATTGTGGTGTTGTTCGGGACGCGAAAGTGGGTTGGGAGGAACTTGCAAAAAAACTGGCACGCATCGATGGTATTGTCAGTGTTTTCGCAATCTCCGGAGATGTTGATTTGATGCTGGAAATTGTTGCCCGTGACATGCAGCACTATTCCCAAGTTGTCTTAAAAGACGTTTTCGACACGGAAGGGGTGAACAGCACCCGCAGTTCGTTCGTGCTTGCGGAAATAAAATCCATCTATTGAAACCGGCTCTCTTTTAAATGAAGGATTCCTTTCGTGCCCTCAGTGATCAGCTTCCAAAACATCCCTCACGACATTCAATAGATCCGTCAGTTGATAGGGTTTCCCCACGTAGCCTGCGGCTCCCGCTTCCATGGATTTTCTGGCCTGTTCTTTGATGGAATACCCACTCGATATGATGACCTTTGCGGCCGGATCAAGGCGAATAATCTCCTGATGGCACCGGTACCCGCCCATCCCCGGCATGCCGAGGTCAAGGATTGTCAGATGGATTTTGTTGGATTCCTTGGAATGAATCTCAAGCGCCTCTTCGCCGCTGGATGCCGACAAAACGGTGTATCCGAATTTTTCCAGAACCTGGGAAGCAAGATCCCTGATGGCCTCCTCATCATCTACCAGGAGTATTGTCTCATTTCCGCCCCTGATGGGCTTGGAGAGGTCCTTGTCCCGTTCCAATGCCGGCGATGTCTGTTCCATGGCAGGTATATATATTCTGAACGTTGTCCCGAGGCCCACTTCACTATAGCAGTTGATGGTTCCGCCGTGGTTTTTGACAATGCCGTAGACGGATGCAAGGCCCAAGCCGGTCCCTTTACCGATTTCCTTGGTTGTATAGAAGGGTTCAAAGATGTGCTCCAGAGTTTCCTTGTCCATGCCGTGGCCGGTGTCGGTTATTGTCAGCAGAACGTAATCTCCGGGCGGGGTGTCCAAATGCTTTTGAGGAAATTCTTGCGTGAAGTTCTCCGTTTCAACGGTGAGTTTCCCGCCGTCAGGCATGGCGTCCGCGGCGTTTGTTCCAAGATTCAATAGAATTTGCTCCATCTGAATGGGGTCGGCGGTTACCGGCCACAGATGCGGTTCCAGGTGGACATCAATGTCAATCATTTTGGGGATGGTCCGTTCAAGCATTTTCTGAGCATTCAGTATTTCCTTGTTTAAATCCACCTGTTTCCTTTCAGATTCAAATTTTCTGCTGAATACCAGAAGTTGTTGCACGAGCTGTCCCGCCTTCTCTGCTGCTTTTTCGATACCCGTGAGATAGGTGTAATCCTGGGAGCCTTCCCGTGTGTCCATTAAGGAAATCTGGGTGTATCCGAATATGACTTGAAGAAGGTTGTTGAAATCGTGGGCAATGCCGCTGGCCAGGGTGCCGACGGCTTCCATCTTCTGAGCCTGGGCCATGGTCTCTTCCATCCGAACACGGTCGGTCACATCATCCACCCGAATAACCGCGCCCTCCACGTCATTGGCCACGAGCGGGTACACGGTGACATCTTCGTACCGGGTTTCGTCATTTGCCTTGAACGCCTGTCTGGGATTGAAACGGTCTTTCCGCAATCTAAGGGCCTCTCGCACTTGCTCCATGGCGCGGGCAAGACGGGGAAATACTTTGGTGAAAGGCTGCCCCACCGCCTCTTTGGCGGAGAATCCCGTCGCCTTTTGCGCCTCGCTGTTCCATAGTGAAATGGTTTCGTCTGAGGCGACCCCCACCAGGACAGAGGGCATGGAATCAATGATATTGGAGAGATAGTTGCGCAACCGGCGCATGTTTGCTTCGGCCCGGATCTGTTTCTCGAAAAGGTCGGCGTTATCCAGTGAGATGGCTACCTGAGCCAGGAGGACGTTTAGAACCGTCAGTCGATCGCCGTCAAAGACATCAGGGCTCAGGTTGTTCTCCAGATAGAGTATCGCCACGATGTCATCTTTTCGCCGGATCGGTGCGCACATCACGGATTTCGGCTGATGTGCCAGGACGTAGGGGTCTTGGGAAAAAGTGACGTCTGTTGCGGCATTACCGATCACCAGGGTTTTGCCGGTGCGGTAAACAAGTCTTATCACCGCGGCGGGAATCAAATCGTAATCCTTGAGGGGAACTGACGGCACGGCCGTCAGTTCGTCGCTGCCGTCAGAGGCCAGGGCTTCAACTTTCAAATTGCCGTCCAGGCTCAGGATAAGAACGCCCCGGGAAGCCCCCGCGTTCTCTATGGCCAGCCGCATTAACCTGGCCATTAGCGCGGAGCGGTCCATTTCGCCGGAAAGCGCCTGCGACGCTTTGAGCAAGGTGGTAATATCGAGTTTGCTCTCGTGCCGTTCTCCTTTCCCGTCCGCGGGCTTTACTCCCTGTTCGCTGTTCCGAACGGTTTGTAGGGGAAAAGGAGCGTGGCGCTTTTCCAGTTCCCGGACTTTTCCGTGGGCTTCCCAAAGACAATAGGCATCATAGGCGTCCAACAGATAAATCCCCGCAAATCGTTCCAACCCCTGCTTCTTTAAGAATTCATGGGCACGCTCCGCTGAAATGGCGTGTTCTTGGGGGAATCCATCCTCCCTGGCCAGATTGCAGGCCTGTTCGTACAGGTGTATGGCATCGGTTACGTCCCCCTGAACACGTGCCAATTCAGCCGCCACCAAAGCGACCTTGCTTCGAAAGTTCATTGGTGCATGAAAACGCCATTTACGAAGCCGCTCAAGATGGGACCTTACACGGTCAAGGGCCGCTTTTCGTTCATGATCCCCCATGCTGAAATAGGCGGCCAACCGCGCCAGGGCGTCATAGAAGGCGTAGCCGCCCTCCATCATGGAAGAGAACACGGACCTTTCATAAGCCTCGGCCGCCTTGGCATGGCTTAGTGCCGCCGCGAAATCGCCGTAAACATAGGCCTGCACCAGTCGGGCAAAATGGACATAGAAAAGTGTTAGAACAACGCCCATGCGCTCTACAACATTCATGTCCCGACGGGTAAAACTGCTTCCGTACAGGCGTTTCTTGTCTTCCGATACACCTCTTAAATTGAGGCTCAACTGTCGACAGATCTTTGCGGGGTAGAGGCCGTTTTCCTGCTTGAGTTTGGCCATCAAGTCGGCATATTGCCGCTGTTGCTCTTCCACGTACCCCAGCGGATGGCCGGTCAGCATCAGATAGCCGCTGGACCAGAAGCGGGTGTAGGCCACATAAACAAAATCTCCGGTTTCAAGGCCCACTTGAACGGTTTCCACGAAGTAGCGCAGCATGTCCCGGTGGGGCTCTTTCCAGTGGCGAACGAAAGATTCAACCACGAATCGGACCTTGCATTCAACCTCACGGGCCTTGAACCGATCCTGCATCTTAAGGGCCAGCATGCCAGCATGGTATCCCGTTTCGATATCCTCGAGCGGCCCGCAAAGGAGCAGGGCGTAAACGCTGTAAGCGTAGGAAGCCAGCGGGGACAGTCCGTTTTCCTGGTGAAGGTTGACGAGCCGGAAGACAATGGGGGCGAAAAGCTCCGGCTGTCCCTGATATGCCGCGCCCGAGATAATGGTGAGCAATTGGACCGCGGCCAGTTGTTTGGGATCGGTCATTTCAGGCAAGTCGCTGATTTCGTCCATGCCCGGCAACCGGCCGGACAACCTGTTGTCCAAAGGGTCTCCGGAGATGGGATAGCCCAGCATTTCCAATACGGGAAACGCTGTTTCCAGGGCCTTTATCATCATGTTACGGGTGATCAGGAATTCCACGCGGGTCACGTGCACCCGCACCTGGTCGATGATACTTCGAGATTTGGCAACGACGACATCTGACAATCTTTGAGCCGATTCGAAATCCGTATTGAGAAATGCAATTTCAACCGCCTCCACATACAGGCTGAGGGTCAGGTGGTATTGGTCCTGCCAGCTTTCAGGGGCCAGCATTTCGATGCCCGTCAGAAAATACCTTCGAGCGTCCCCATAGGCCGCGGAGGTCTTGGCTTTCAGCCCGGCTTTAAGATTCATGCGCGCAAGTCTCACACGTTCGTGTTCGTCGTCTATCAGGTCCGCACCCATGTTGAGGTGATTGACAATATCGAACAGGATACTTTCACGATCACCCAGACCTGCGTCATTCAAGAGTGCCCGGCCCATCTTGAGGTGGACCCCTTGTCTTTTGCTCGCTGGGATCAACGAGTATGCTGCCTCCTGAACCCGGTCATGGAGAAACCGATAGGCCGCCTCAGCCTGGCTGGCTGACGGAAGGGATGAAGGGGCACGTGCGCCAAGCCCTTGGGGGACGATAACCTCTATCTTTAGCGCATCCCAGAGCACTCTGCTCAATGCTTCGGCTGCGGACCCGCTTACAATGGCCAGCATTTTGAGGCTAAACCGGTTGCCAATGCATGCGGCCAGTTTCAGTGCTTCCCGGGTTGGGGCCGGAAGGTGCAGCAGACGTTTGCTCATAAGGTCAACCACATTCTCCGTAATGGCCATTTCACGGATTTGATCTCTGTTCCATTTCCACACACCTGCCATGAAATCGAAACCGAGAACCCCTTGAGCAACCAGGTGTTCGAGAAACTGTCTTAGAAAAAAGGGATTCCCTTTTGTTTTTTCGAAAACGCTTTTGGCCAGGGGCCGGGACTGCTCAACCGAGGAACCGAGGGTATCGGCACAAAGCCGGGAAACATCATGAATTGTCAAGGAGGATAGCCGTATTTCGTTGACGGTGGCGCCACGAGAGCGAATCTCGCCGAGGGTGATTGCCAGTTGATGGGCTTTATCAACCTCATTGTCCCGATAGGCCCCGAGCAAAAGGAAGTTTTTGGAGTCCGGATCGGTGATCAGGAGGTCGAGCAATCTCAGTGAAGACGAATCGATCCACTGCAAGTCATCCAAAAACAACACCAGTTGGTGTTCTTCCTTTGCAAAGACATGTACAAAACTGATGAGAACCATGTCGAATCGATTTTGGGCTTCGGCGGACGGCAATTCCACCACGGCCGGCTGCGGGCCGATAATGAGTTCCAATTCCGGGATCACGTCGATCAGTATCTGGCCGTTGGGGGCCAACGCGTCGATCAGGGCATGTCGCCAGCGTTCGATTCGGTCCTCGGTTTGGGTCAGAATCTGTCGAATGAGTTCCCCAAAAGCCACAACCAGGGCCGAATAGGGAATGTGGCGCATGTATTGATCGTATTTGCCGCTGATGAAGCATCCCTGCCGCCGTACAATCGGTTTTTGAAGTTCGTTGATGAGGGCCGTTTTTCCGATACCCGAGTATCCGGTGACCAGCATCAACTCAGCCCTGCCCCGTGCTGTCCGTTCAAAGGCCCGCATCAAGGTGTCCACCTGCTCCTCACGGCCGTACAATTTGTCGGGAATACGAAAACGCTCGGGTCTGTCCCTCGATCCCGGTTCAAAGTCTTTTATCTCTCCCGTTCGGATGAGCTGTTTGCGGCAGGAACGCAAATCCGCTGCCAAACCGAAAGCGCTCTGGTATCTTTTATCGGGTGTCTTCTCCAGAAGTTTCATCACGATTTTGGAGACCACGGCCGGTATGGTATTGTCGATTGTGACGGGCGGTTCGGGATCACGGGCCAAAAGAGAATGGATCAGTTCCGGTTCGTCTTTGGCGGCAAACGGGCGCTTACCCGTAAGGCATTCATAGATCGTTGCGCCCAGGGAGAAAAAATCGCTTCGGTGATCCAGGGAACGGTTCATTCGTCCGGTTTGTTCAGGAGAAATATAGGCAAGATCCCCGTCGGGATCTTGAGGGGATTCTTTGCCGGGAGTCTCCCGCTTTAGCGCCGTGGCCACGCCGAAACCGGTGAGTCTTAATTGATCCAATTGCGGGTCATAAAAGAGATTCGCCGGCTGTATACTCTTGTGGGTGATGCCTCGGCTGTGGATGTCCCCCAGGGCCATCGCCGCTGATAACGCGATGCCAATGACCTGGGACAGGGGCGGCCGACCCCGGGCCAACAGCCGGTCAAGGGGGTTGCCGCCAAAACCATCCAAAACCAACCGCATCCCCATATGGTCTTCTTCGAGGGCATGGGGCTTTAGGACACAGGGCAGATCGAGGGAACTCCCGATTTCGAAATCCTGCTCAAAGTGTCTTCTTTGCCTCGAAAACCAAGGGCCACGGTGTAAAACCTTGAGGATCACCGGTCGGTTGTCACGCTTGCGGACCGCCCGAGACAGTTCGGTATGCGATCTCGAACGAAGCCTTTCGGTAATGGCGTAATCCTTGATCGATGGCATGGGCAATCCTCCTGTTGGTTTCGGATTGGAGATTCAGTTCCTTTCCCGGATTTCAAATGCCTTGTGAATGTGCGGATTTCTCTCATAATCCCTGGGAATGGTGGATCGGGTGATATCTTTTACATGCCATTGCCTTAAGGCATCGGAATCAAGTCTGAATTTCCGCTTGTTGCTGGAGAATATCAGAATTCCCCCCGGAGCCAGCAGCTTAAGGGTTTGCGCGAGCAGTTGTTTATGGTCCCGCTGTACGTCAAAGGATCGCATCATCCTTTTGGAATTGGAGAAGGTGGGCGGATCCAGGTAGATGAGGTCATAGCGGTCTTTACAGTTGGTGATCCATTCAAGACAGTCCGCCCTCACCAGCCGGTGCTTCGGTCCCTCACAGTGATTCAACGCCAGGTTCCTTCTGGCCCAATTGAGGTAAGTTCTGCTCATGTCCACACTGGTGGTGGCCACGGCCCCCCCTGCTGCCGCGCAAACGGTGGCCGTTGCCGTGTAACAGAACAGGTTCAACACCCGTTTCTCGAAAGATTCCCGCCGCAACCGTTCCCTCATGGGCCGCTGATCCAAGAAGAGTCCGGTATCCAGATAGTCGGTCAGATTTACCAGGAAACGAAGATCCTTTTCCCCCACTTGGAAAAAGCGGCCTTGTGAGTCAAAGCGTTCATATTGGGTGCTTTTCTTCTTCTTTTCCCTGACTTTAAAAACAATGTTATGGCGGGGAATCTTTAGTGTTTCAGGGAGTATGGAGAGTATCTGCCCTAATCTCTCCCTCGCTTTCAGAGGGGAGACAGTGGCGGGAGGGCGGTATTCCTGAACGTGCACATATTTTTCATAGAGATCAATGGCCACCGCATACTCGGGCATGTCCGCATCGTAAAGCCTGTAACAGGTGACGCCTTCTTTTTGAGCCCATTTGCCAAGGATCCTGAGATTCTTTCTAAGGCGGTTTTGGAACATTTGAGCCCCCGGTTCGGACCCGGGTATTTCACCGGTTCGGGACGGCGGACGACACGGGGTTGATTGCTGCATGAACCACTGATTTTCAACCTGGAAACAGAGAAGCTTGCAGGGGAGGGGACCATTAAAAAGGCGGTATTGTTTTCTGGCGCGGATGCCCATTTTTTTTGCCAAATGGGGCGAAGCCGTAAAAACAGCCGCGGACCAACCCTGAAACTCTTTTTTCAGCCGGTTCCCAAGGCGTTGGTAGAGGTTTTCAAGATCCGCTTTTTTGCCCATGCGTTCCCCGTAGGGCGGGTTTGCCACCAGTAACCCGGGAACAATTGATGGGGGTGGGGCAAGGGATTCCATATTCCGTATCCGAAATGAAATGGCTTCCTCAACCCCGGCGCGAATTGCGTTGTTCCTGGCATTGGCGATCGCTTTAGGATCCCTGTCAAAACCGAAGAATCTTTTGGAGATGCCATCCGTTCCCTGATCCGCCCTCTTCTCGGCCTCGGCCAGCAAACTTTTCCACAAAGCCCGATCATGCTGTTTCCATTTTGTGAACCCAAAGGATTTTCTTCGAAGTCCCGGCGCCATATCCAAGGCCATGAGGGCGGCTTCGATCAAAAGGGTGCCGGATCCGCAAAAGGGATCCAACAGGGGAGCGTTCTTTTTGGCCATTTGAGGCCAGCGGGCTCGAAGCAGTATGGCGGCTGCCAGGTTTTCCTTGAGGGGCGCCGTACCGCCCCGGGTTCGGTAAAAGCGTTTGTGCAGGCTCTCACCGCTCAAATCGAGGGATACCTGGGCCAGGTCTTTCTTTACGTGGACATTGATGCGAATGTCCGGTTTTTCCGTGTCAACGGATGGCCGGTGACCTGTTAGCACGCGAAACCGGTCCGCGACTGCGTCTTTGATGCGAAGGGCCGCATAAAGGGAATGGAAGGTGTTCTTGCGGTCCGCCGTAAAATCGACGGCAATCTTCTCGTTTGGGGTCAGATGGTCTTCCCAGGGAATCCTGTCAAGGATGCCGCTGTACAATTCATCGGGTGTCTTGGTTTCGAAACGGGCCAGTACAAGAAGGATGCGGTTGGCCAGGCGGGACCAGAGGCAGGCCTCGTACGCTGATCGAAGGGGCCCTTTGAAGAAGACGCCTCCCGGTGTCTCTTTTGGATTGGGGTTATCCAATGAAAGGATTTCCCCATGGAGAAGGGCTTCAATCCCTTTGGGGCAAGTGGCGAAAAAAGTATGTGGCTTATCCGGCATTTCCTATTCGTAATGGAGGAGGGTATCCTTATCGGCTTTTCCAAGGATTTTAACAAAAAGTCAACAAGGAAACAATGTGTCCCGAGTGAGGGAGGGTGTTTTTGAAGGATTTGTTCCTTTTTCATTGACATTTCTTCTCGAATGTATAATTTAGGGGCTACTTTTAAACCCTAGAGATGTTTATATCAATTAATCGGCGAAAAGAGTTGTTCTTCCTTTTCGCAACCCTTTCCACCCTTTATCATGGAATTTTGATGATGGGTGGTAGAGAGAGTTTTGAAGTCAAAGAAAATAACCCAAGGCCCAGGGAAGACTGGTTGCTTCGGGCCGAAACCTTTAGCATTGGAATTCTGGTATTTTGATGAGGGCATCTTAGTGCGTTGACACTGGGTGCCCTTGCTTTTTGATTGATTATTTTAATGGGAACCAAGAATTTTAACTAACCGGGGGACGCAAGTTGATGAGTAAAGGAACAGACGAAATGTCCGAAAGTGGATTTTCAGAAACCGAAAACACAAACGCCGCAATATGGGAAGAACCGGATGGTTTTACCGGCGGATTTTCAGGCGATTCAGGCGAATTTGAGTCAGAAATGACCGACGATCAATCTTTTATGGAGATGTTTGAAGAGAGCCTTAAGAGTATTCAGGAAGGCAAGATCGTCAGTGGTGAAATTGTTCAAATCGATAATGAATTCGTGCTGGTGGATATTGGATACAAATCAGAAGGACAGATTCATGTGAGCGAATTCGAAGACCTGGAAGGCAACTTCAACGCGAAGGTGGGCGACAGGGTCGAGGTCCTCCTGGTTCGCAAGGAAGACAGTGACGGAAATATCGTTCTGTCCAAAGAAAAGGCTGCCAGGGTCAAAGTGTGGGACGATATAGAAAAGGCCTATAGGGATAATGAAACCATCAAAGGGAAGATCGTGTCCCGCGTGAAGGGGGGACTATCGGTGGACGTGGGTCTTCAAGCCTTTTTACCCGGCTCCCAGGCCGATCTGAGACCGGTAAAAGACCTGGATACGCTGGTGGGTACCGAGCACGATTTCAAGATCATCAAATATGAAAGGCGTCAGGGAAACATCGTGTTGTCACGACGGGCGGTACTGGAGGTTGAAAGGGCCGCGCAGCGTGAAAAAGTGCTCGAAGACCTGGAAGAGGGCGCAGTGGTGGAAGGCGCGGTCACCAACATCACCGATTATGGTTTGTTTATCGATCTGGGCGGCATTGACGGCCTTGTTCACGTCACCAACATCGCCTGGAGCAAAACAGGTCACCCTTCGGAACTCTACCAGATCGGCGACAAAATCAAGGTGAAAGTGCTGAGCTTTGATCGGGAAAAGGAACGCGTTTCCCTGGGCATAAAGCAGCTGACCCCGGATCCTTGGACCGGCATTGAAGAGAAATACCCCGTAGAAGCCAAGGTTTCCGGCCGCGTGGCAACTTTGAAGAAATACGGCGCTTTTATAGAACTGGAAGAGGGGGTGGAAGGGCTGGTCCATATCTCTGAAATGTCCTGGACCCGTAAAGTGATGCACCCGTCGGAACTTCTTCGTGTGGATGATACGGTGGACGCGGTTGTTCTGAGTCTGGATGTGCCCAAGAAAAGGATTTCCCTGAGCATTAAACAACTTGAGCCGAATCCATGGGACGTCATCACGGAGGAATATCCCATCGGCGCCATCATCGAAGGAAAGATCAAAAATATCACCGATTTCGGCGTGTTTGTGGGTATCGACAAGGGAATTGACGGACTGGTCCATATTTCGGACATTTCCTGGACCAAGCAGATCAAGCACCCTTCCGAACTTTACAAGAAAGGCGACGAAGTCAGAGCGGTGATTCTGCGCATCGATAAGGAAAATGAACACTTTTCATTGGGTATCAAACACCTGACGCCCGATCCATGGAATGAAATACCTGAAAAGTACAAACCAGGCACACGGGTTTCCGGCAAAATTACCAATATAACGGACTTCGGTCTTTTTCTTGAACTGGAAGAAGGGATTGAAGGTCTGATTCACGTTTCACAACTACCCAAAGGCCAGGAAGACGCCAAGGAACTCAAGGATTTCACGGTGGGTGATGAGATTGAAGCCGAGGTGGTCAATGTTTCACAGAAAGAGAAACGGATTGGACTCTCCATTCGAAAGCTTCAGGAAAGCCCCGAGAAAAAGGTCTACACCAATTATGTGAACAATCAGGAAAAGGCTACCAGCAATCTGGGCGCACTGTTGAAAGAGAAGATGATGGACATCGATCAAGGAGATGATCTGAAGGATACGGAGCCGTCCTCTCAATAGGTTTTTTCACCAAAGGATTTTCTCTTCTCGAAACGGTCAATAAGACCTCATGGCAGGGCTTGAGGGTCGGTGTTTTTTTCAGAAAAAATCTTTGAGCCCTTCTTATTAAAATGGCATTGACTTTCCATTATTGCCCTTTGAAAGTTACAGCCTGAAAGGAAAAATTTTTGTTAAGAAATTTGATTCAAGCAGTACATACCCTCCTCAATAAAAAACCTTCCCCAAAAACGTCATCAAAAGAAGCAAATTCCGTCCCTTCGCCTCCGGATGGCCTTAAAAAAGAACCGGGGCGCGAAAGGCCGGTTGTGATACCATTGAAAAAGCCGCCTTCAGCCCGGTCGCGACCCTCCTGGCAGCTGTCCCAGTTTGTGGTCCCTGAAAAGGAGGGAGAATGCCGTTTTCATGATTTGGCGTTGCCAATACCTCTTATGCACGCCATTTCGGATCTTGGCTTCAAGTACTGCACGCCGATCCAGGGGGAGATCCTACCGGAAGCCCTGTCGGGTTCGGATGTCACGGGGAAGGCACAGACCGGGACCGGAAAAACGGCCGCCTTTCTCATCAATATTTATGCCCATTTGCTTGGAAAACCCGTAAAAGGGAAACGACCTGCGGGAACACCCAGGGTCCTGATTATCGCGCCAACCCGGGAACTGGTGCTTCAGATTGAAAAGGATGCCCGGGACATCGGAAAATACACACACCTTCGAATCCAATCAATCCTGGGTGGTATCCAATATGACAAGCAAAAACAGGTACTTCAGAAGAAGCCTATCGATATTATGGTGGCAACACCGGGCCGGCTGCTTGACTTCAAGCAGCAGAAGATTCTGCACCTGAATCAGGTTGAGATCCTGGTGATTGATGAAGCCGATCGCATGCTTGATATGGGATTTATTCCGGATGTGAGGAAGATCGTCTACAGCACTCCCCATAAAGAGAAGCGTCAAACCATGTTTTTCAGCGCCACCCTCAAGCCGGAGGTGGAACGTCTCGCCGAGCAATGGACAAGACGGCCTGCTCACGTGGAGATTGAACCGGAGCAGGTTGCCGCCGAATCGGTTCAACAGCGGGTCTATATTGTCACCACGGAAGAAAAATTCGTGCTTCTGCTGAACCTGATTATCGGGCAGAAGCTTGAGCGGGTGCTGGTCTTTGTGAACCGGCGTGATCAGACGCGCCGTCTGGCCGAACGGCTCAGGCGTTATCATATCAACTGTGCGATTCTGTCCGGCGAGATAGCGCAAAACAAACGGATCAAGACCCTTGAAAATTTCCGTAAAGGGAGTATTCGCGTGCTTGTGGCAACGGATGTGGCTGCCCGGGGGCTGCACGTTGAAGGGATCAGCCACGTCATCAATTTCACATTGCCCCAGGACCCGGAGGACTATGTCCATCGTATCGGACGAACCGGTCGTGCCGGAGCTTCCGGGATATCCGTGAGTTTCGCTTGTGAGGAGGATTCATTCTATATCCCCGCCATTAATGAATACCTTGGAACCCACCTTTTGTGCGAGCAGCCGGATGAAATGTTGCTGGCTGAGCCACCCCTCCCACCCAAGAAGGTCGCTTCGGCCGGAGAACATACCGGAACCAGGAAAGGGCGGACGCCCAAAAACAGGAAAAGACGGCCAAGCCAGCGATCCAGGTCTTCCAAATCCCGAAGGAGCCGTAAGAATCCTGTGAGCAAACAGAAGGCTGTCAGTGTTTCCCAAGTATGATCTGACGCTTTATCTATTAATCAACATTACTTTGATGACGTTAATTTCATTTTTACTTGACAACATGAAGGATTTTAACCTACACTGGCAGCTCTGGAAAAAGGGGGGTTGTGGGAAAACCCTCTTTCGGGCTCCCGTGTAGAAGGCTTCTTGTCTTGTTCCGAGAGGCCTTTGCCTGCGGGAGCCGCAGATTGGAAAATCTTTTAAAAGGAGATGTGCTGTGGCAGAAGGAACTGTAAAGTGGTTTGATGAAAAAAAAGGTTATGGCTTTATTGAGCAGGAAGATGGGCCGGACGTTTTCGTTCATTTTTCAGGAATTAACGGAACCGGGTTCAAGACGTTGAACGAAGGGGCGCGTGTTAGTTTCGAAGTGGAAGAGGGACAACGGGGACCTGCCGCAGCAAATGTTACTGTGATATAGCAGGCTGTAATTCTAATTTTGATTCAGAAGGGTACCCTTTCATTAGGAAAGGGTGCCCTTTCTTGTTTATAAGGATCCCACATGGTACCATGAGAGCGGGCCGTGAAAAAATAATTGCCATCGTCATTTGTCTTTTGGGGGTTTTGGGGGTGGCCTTTGGAATGGCCGGAGACAACAATATGCTCTTTATCGGGGGGTTGGTTCTGGTTGTCGCCGGCTACCTGATCATCAGACGCAAATTGAAAGAGTATGCGCGAAAATAGGTCTCCCGAAGAATTACTGAAAAAAGAGGAAGGTTTTATCAGGGAGTTATCTTCCTTTGAGATCTATCTGGTTTCCGCCATCGCCATATTATGGGCACTCTTCCAGCTATCGCTCCCTTCTTTACTCATCATCGACAGCACCAAGGAAAGGGCGATTCATCTCGCCTTTGCCCTTGCCCTTGTTTTTCTGGCAAATCCTTGTCTTAAAAAGAACCTTAAGTACTTCTCCTATCTTTCGATTAGGGACCGCATTCCGGTGGTGGATTACGTAACGGCCGGGCTCGGTGTGCTGGCGGCCCTCTATATTGTTATCAATTATCACGAAATTGTCATGAGGGCCGGTATACCCAATGTTTGGGACCTCATTGCCGGCTGCGTCCTGGTTGCCCTGCTGCTTGAAGGGACCAGAAGAATCATCGGGCCCGCACTGCCCATCATTGCGCTCCTTTTTACCGGTTATGCCTTTGCCGGTCCTTACATGCCCGATATACTGGCATTCAAGGGTGTCTCATTGAGCCGATATCTGAGCAACATCTCCCTTTCCACGGAAGGGATTTACGGGATTCCCTTGGGCGTTTCCTGCTCTATCGTTTACCTTTTCGTGCTCCTGGGGGCGCTTCTGGACAAGGCCGGTGCGGGTCTCTTTTTCACCCGCCTGGCCCTTGCCATCTTGGGCAGGTATAAGGGCGGTGCCGCAAAGGCCGCGGTCATGGCCAGCGGGGCAACGGGCCTCATCTCCGGGAGCAGTATCGCCAATATCGTTACCACCGGGCCCTTTACGATTCCCTTGATGAAGAGAATCGGTTATCCGGCCAAAAAGGCGGCTGCCACGGAAGTGGCGGCCAGCACCGACGGGCAGCTCATGCCCCCCATTATGGGGGCTGCGGCGTTCATTATCGCCGAGTATGTAAACGTGCCCTATCTTGAGGTGGTAAAGGCGGCGGCCATTCCGGCGCTGGCGTCATATTTCGGGCTTTTTTGCATCACACACCTGGAGGCTTCAAAGCTGGGCATAAAGGGGCTTTCAGCACCGGATATCCCGCCCTTTTTTGAAACCCTGAAAGGGGGTATCCACTATCTGATCCCTCTGGGGATGCTCCTGTATGAGCTGGTCTGGTTGCGGCACACCCCTGAAATGGCGGCTTTCAGATCCATTCTGCTTCTGTTTCCGGTGGTCTTTTATCAGGAGATCAGAAGGGCGTTGGAGGAAAAAAAGGGTATCAAGAAAGCCCTAATAAGCAGCATGCGGATTATTCTCGGCGGATTCGTTAAGGGGTCAAGAAACATGGTCTCGGTGGCCCTGGCATGCGCCAGTGCGGGCATCATCGTAGGGGTCGTGAATATGGGAATCGGCGGAATGATTTCAGGGATCGTGGAATACCTCTCCGGCGGCAACATCTTCCTGCTGCTCCTCATTACGGCCTTTGCAAGTCTCATGATCGGCATGGGACTGCCCACAACCGCCACCTATATTGTCATGGCCTCACTAACCGCGCCCATCATCGTGGAGGTGGGCAGTCTCTATGACCTTGTGGTCCCCTTAATGGCGGCACATCTGTTCTGTTTCTATTTCGGCATACTGGCCGATGACACACCGCCTGTGGGTCTGGCGGCCTATGCGGCATCGGCCATTGCCCAGTCGGCACCGGTCCCCACCGGAATCCAGGGGTTCTTGTATGATATTCGAACCAGCTGTATCGCTTTTATGTTCGTGTTCAATCCCGAACTGATCCTCCATGGGATCACCAGCTGGTCCCAGGCACTCCTGATCTTCTTCATGGCACTGGTGGGCATGTCCGCCTTTGAGTGTTTTGCCCAAGGGTGGTGTCTCACCCGGAATCGCTGGTATGAAATCCCGTTTCTGATCTGCGGCGCCTTCATCCTCCTTCATCCCGGGGCCCTTGCATCCACCTTGGATGTTGATGTGGCACTGAAATACTATTTCTTTCCCCTTGGGCTGGCGGTCTACGGATCGGTCATCCTTTCCCAGAAATTGCGGCTAAAAGGGGCGCAAAAGCGAACCATTACTTAATCAGACCCTTTTCCTTGTAATACTTGAGAGCGCCCGGATGGAGCGGCGCCGAGAGGCCCTGAAGCATCCCCTCCGGGGTCAGATACTCGTAAGCCGGATGAAGCTTCTTGAATTGATCCAGGTTTTCAAACACTTCCTTTGTGATGGCATAAACCATGTCATCCGGAACCCGCGATGATGTGACAAAAGTGGCCTTGACGCCGAAGGTGGGGACATCCTTTTCATTAACGGCGCCAGGATAGAATTTGATGGGAATGGCGGCAGGTGCGTAATAGGGATATTTCTCCATTAAGGTTTGGGTGTTCGTGATGGGAATGATCCGAACCTTTCTTTTGCCGGCGGTGGCTTCCTTGATGGCCCCGCTGGGATGCCCCACCGTATAGAAAAACGCGTCGATGCGACCGTCCTGAAGGAGACCGGCTGCCTCGGAAGCCTTGACCTGTTCCGCATGGAGGTCTTTTTCGTAGTCAATGCCCGCCGCGGAAAGTGCGTCAATGGAGTTCTGCCGTTGGCCTGACCCGGGATTACCGATGTTGACCCGTTTCCCTTTGAGATCTTCGATACGCTTAATACCCGCATCTTCCGCGGCCACCAGGGTGACGGCTTCCGGATGAATGCTGAAGATGGCTCTCAAATCCTTTTGCGGTCCGTCGTTTTTCCACTCGGCTTCTCCATTGACAGCCTGATACTGACGGTCCGACTGAACGATCCCGAAATCGAGATCCCCCGCCATGACGGCATTGACGTTGAAAACACTCCCCGCCGTGGATTCAACGGTGCAACGAATGCCGTATTCTTTACGCTTCTTGTTAATCATTTTGCTGATGGCGCCGCCGGTTGGATAATAGACCCCTGTAATACCACCGGTACCAATGGTTGCAAACTGGGTCTTGGCCAAAAGGGTGGATGGAAAGAAGGCGGCGGTCACGATCGCCCAGAAACAGAACAAAGTGGCTGAAACAATGATTCTTTTCATCGCAATTCTCCTTTGCTTTTTTTTAGAGTTGCCGTTGGTTTGGATATAAAAAGCCAGACAAATGCATTCTACACTGTCATGCCCTTTCATGTAAACGGATTCAATTGACTATCCTGTTTTGTTTTTACCGCCCCGGGTCAGAAACGCGTGTACCCTTGGATCATTGCAATCGGTTTTCAGCGCTCTCGGATTTCCGCTGGCGATCATGGTGTGTGTCTCCGCATCCAGATAGACGCAGTTGTCGGCCACTGAAAAAATGGAAGGGAGTTCATGGGTCACCATGACCATGGTGGCGCCAAGGCTGTCTCTCAACTCAATGATGAGATCGTCCAAAAGGGATGAGGTCACGGGGTCGAGTCCGGCGGATGGCTCGTCAAAAAAAAGATACTCAGGGTCCAGTGCCAGGGCACGGGCCACTCCGGCCCGCTTCCGCATCCCGCCGCTGATTTCCGAAGGGTAGTAATCCTCGAATCCGGCAAGGCCCACCAGGGACAGCTTCAAGGAGGATATTTCCCTGATCTCCTGATCACTGAGACTGTAAAACTCTTCCAGGGGAAGCCCCACATTCTCCGCCAAGGTCATGGAGCTCCAAAGGGCGCCGCTCTGATAAACGATGCCGATGTTGCGGGCCATTTCATCTCTCACCGCCTGATCCGCCTCCCAGAGGCTCACGCCGCCCAGAAAAACCTGTCCCTTGGATGGGGCCTTGAGTCCGGTGAGACACCGCATGACCGTGGTTTTTCCGCAGCCGCTCCCCCCCATGAGCACAAATATTTCGCCGCGCTTTACGGTGAAGTTGAGATCCCGCTGAATCACGAAATCGCCGTAGGCGATCTCAAGGTTTTTCGCGGTAATTGCGAGTCGTTCTTCTTGCATATCAGATCCGCATAACGGGGGATGTGCAACTAAAGACTTTTCTCTAAGCCCTTTGCGATGTCACGGCTCAGGGCCTCAACCAGACGGCTTTGGGCCGCCACCAGTTCACCGTAGTCGCCAGGGCTTTTTGAGGACTTCAGCAGCGATTTGGCGGCGATCAAGATGTCGCTGTCATCGGCCGCAAGGATTGACCATTGGGCAACCAAATGCACCTCGCCGTCTAAGCTGCCGTCCATGCGGATGATTTCAACATTGATCTGATAGTCCACGGGTGAAGGGCATTTGAAGGGGAAAAAGGCGAAATCCTTTGGAAGCAGTCGAGAGAGGTTCAGGGCCAGCAGATTGGTAAGCGCGTCCCGTAACGGTTCCCCCCACTGGTTGAGGTCGGCCAGGTGAATTTCGTTTGCGCTCACCCGGGTGACGATTTCATCCCGGTCAAGATATCCCGGGATCGCAACGGCATCCACACGAATGACCGTCGGTTCTTGATCCGGCGTTCTTCCGGTTTCGGCTTCGGGAGCCGGCAGCGGGCTCAATAGGTAGAACTTGGTGGGAGGGCTTGTGGCGCATCCCATAGACCACAGGAAGAGAAGTAGAAGAACGAGGGTTTTGGAAAAAGGGTACAGGCGAAGCATAGATTACCTCCTTCGAGATCCGCTTTTCCCCTGAATCAGGGCTTCGGGGTGACGTGACAAGTAATTGGCCAGAGATCGGATGGAGCGTGCCATCTCCGTGAATTCGCGCAGGGTGTTTTCAAACTGGTTCAAGAGGGGCGAGTCTTTTCCCAGCCGGCCCTGAAGGATTGTGAGGGTCTTCCTTGCCTGCTCCATGGCTTCATGGGACGCTTCAAGGCCCTTTGCGATTTTGACCGCCAGGGTTTCCACCTTTTGGTCAATGTTCTTAAGCAGGCCGCGGGCATCCTTGACCGTGTGATCCACATTGTTCATCAACGGGCCTACTTTCTGGTTCACGTTGGTGGCGATTTTCTTGTATTCCGCCACCGTGTCGTCGAGACCGTCCGCCAGGGGGCCCACCCGGCCGTCCACATCGTTGATCAGGCGCCGCGCGTCTATTAGGGCCAGGTTTGCGGTTTTGAGCATTTCAGGGATTTCAGCGGAGTTCAGGATTTTCTCAAAGGTTTTGACGGCGGAGATCAGGCTTTTAAGGGCCTGTTCCAGGGGCAGCCCTTTCAACGTGTCGAAGATGGCCTGAAAGGTCGACGGAATGGTTGGAATCTCCGGGTATTCCTTGTTGAGCCCCACCAGTTTCACGGGGGTGTCAGGGTAATAGTCCAACTCGATGATGAGTTGGCCGGTGATCAGACTGCCCATGTTTAACTGGGCCCTGAGCCCCCGTTTGATGAGCCTCGGCAGTACATCATCGATGGGCATGCGCTGGCCTTTGACCAGTGTTATGCGGTCCGGCTGCAGCTCAATAATCACCGGTACATGAAAGGCAAGGGTTTTTGGGTTGTATTCAATGGTAATACTTTTTACGGTGCCGATCTTCACGCCGCCGGCCAGCACGGGCGCTCCCACGGATAATCCCTTGACGGAGCCGTGAAAAAAGCAGACGAACTCCTCTGTCTGCTTCATGAATTTTCCACCACCGAATACCATGAGGCCGGCCACAACGAGGATCACCGCACCCACCACAAACGCGCCGATAAGGGTCCTGCTCGCCTTTCCGTTCATACTTAATCAGGTCTCCTCTGCTTCATCAGATTCCCAGTACATTGGTGATCACGGTGATTACGGCGGTTGCCACAATGATACTCACGATGCCGGTGACCACGGCGGAGGTGGTGGCATTGCCAACGGCCGATGCACTGCGGCCGCATTGCATTCCGCGCAGACAGCCTGCAAGGGCAACCAGTATGCCGAAAACCGCGCTCTGAACCAGGCCGATCCAAAGATCACTCAGCGTGACCGATGCCTTGGTCTGGTTGTAATACTCAATCATGTTCAGGTCCAACATGGCCACCCCGACGATGAATCCCCCCAGAATACCCATCAAATCGGCATACAGACACAACAGGGGCATCATGAGTGTCATGCCCAGGATCCTCGGCAGCACCAAAAATTCCATGGGGGAGATGCCCATGGTCTTAAACGCATCGATCTCTTCATTCACCTGCATGGTGCCCAACTGTGCGGCAAAGGCGGCGCCCGTCCGTCCGGCCATGATGATTCCCGCCATGACGGCTCCCATGACGCGGACCATTGCGATTCCCACCAGGTTTGCCACGTAAATCTGGGCCCCGAACATCATCAACTGGACCGCTCCCACAAAAGCGAGTATCAGACCCACCAACAGGCTGATGAGAGACACAATGGGAAGGGCTTCAATGCCGCAATCCTGAATGATTCTCAACAGATCGGAACGGCGAAACCGGGCTCTGCCGCCTAAAAACTTAAGAAAGGCCCCAAAAGCTTCCCCCACAAACGATAGGACTTCTAAAGAAGACTGAAATAGGGCGATGGTTTCAGATCCCACCTGAAAGAGAAAGGATCTCTTCTTCTCTTCTTTTCGAGCGCCTTTCTTCTCAGGTACGACAGTCGCCAGCTCCATGAGTTTGATGGCCCCCTCGGGAAGGCCTGTTCGATCAAGGCGGATCTCCTTTTCTGATGCTTTGCCCGTGAGCTCGGTGAGGAATATGAGAAGCGCACTGTCCCACTCCATCAGTCCGGTGGTATCAAAGGTGATCTGTTCGATGGAACCTTGAGAGTCCATCTCTTCCATTACCGCGCGGATTTTGGGGCGTTTGTTTGGAAGGGTCCAATTCCCCTCGAACGTGATCAGAAGGGTCTTTGGATCAATGGTGTCGAAAGAGAGTTCAGCTTTTTGCGAATGGTTTTTTTTCACGGCCAGTGCGTGATTTTCCGCATTCATTGATTGATCCCAACGAACCGCTCAAACAGTTAATGGCCATCATGAAAAGGCCTGGGATGCGCCATGGGTAATTGTGCCTCACGGAAGTCTTGTGGCGGGTTATTCATATCAAATTGTCATGGATTTGTGTAACTTTTTTTCAAGCTTTTGGAAGCGTCTTCATGGAAGATATCCGGTTTGGGTCTTGAATTCCGATATAAGGATCAAAAAAATTGAAAATTTTTCAAAAAAGCCGCCAATTTTTGATTTTCCATAGACTTTTCAGCATGTTGCATGGGACGCCCTCAGAAGCCCCATATGGCATAAGGAGGCACAAGTCGATCTAAATACACGAGGGGGTATGTGCAATTCCACGAAACCCCTGTAGTCCCATATAATTTCGTCGGGCATCTATTTGATATTACTAGATATCCAACGGATATCTAATTTGACATTTATCCGATTCTGTGCTTAACCTCCGGTTATGACTCGTCGGGAACAGCTCCAGGAAACCTTGTGCAATCGCCTGTTTTGGCATACCGCAGAGCGGGATGACGCGAAAGTGGCGGACCACTTGTTCCATCGCCGCGAGATGGATGTTGTCTATGCCATGGATGAGGCTACCTTGTTTGACTCCTTCTTCAATTACCTGCGCGAGATCGATGTCTACCTGCACTGGCGCAAGAAAAAACGGACAAAAAAAGGTCCTAATTCCCCCACACCTCCTGGTTGATTTTGGCGATCCTTCGTAAGGGTCGCATTCC
>JANQDY010000023.1 GCA_028278625.1 Thermodesulfobacteriota bacterium | reverse complement strand
TAGAAGGGCTTCTTGAAGCAACGGACGAAATGTATTTCGAGGCCATGGAGCGCTGGTGTCAGGGGCGATTTGGGAGGCCTCTCTCCGATCTCACGCGTTTTGACGCCATTAACCTGTTAAGCCTTCGGGAATTCGATCATCTCTTTACAGGAGAAGTTTTGGAAGTACTGAGGCGGTTTTTTGAAAACTGGTCCATTGATCCCGCCAACACGCCTGGATTGACACTGGAGCTGGGCAAAGAAGAGGAGAAAAGCGCCCAGGCCATCTGTTTGATGCTTCAGGTGCCGGAAGAGGTTCATGTGTTGATGCGCCCGGACGGGGGATGGGGAGAACTTGAAACCCTTTGGCACGAGTTGGGGCATGGATTATCGGCGGTTTTCACATCGCCGGATCTCTCCATGGTGATGCGGGACATGGGCACCTCTTTTGCCCTGTCGGAGTCATTTGCGTTTCTGAACCAGAACCTTGTTCTTTCAACCCCTTTCCTTGAGGGGTATATGGGGCTCTCTCCCCGCAATGCGAGAATCCTGTCTTACCATAAAACCCTCAAGAACCTTTCGATGTTTAGGCGGTATGCGGCGAAGTTCATTGCGGAATACAGGATGTTTACCGGAGGGGACCTTACGAACGGTGAACCGTATGCCCGCCTCATGAAAAAGTATACCGGCTTCTACTATCAACCGGAAAGCCACCTCTTTGATCTGGTGCCGGAGCTGTACTGTCTCGATTATGTGCTTGGGTGGATGGCTGAAACCGTCATGCAAAACCACCTGGTGTCACGGCTGGGAGAGGACTGGATGAACAAGCCTGAAACGGGAAGCATTCTGAAAGGCTGGTGGCGCCAGGGAATCCAGTCGGATCTGCCCCGTTTCCTGGCGGACAACGGTCTGGGTGAGATGAGTTTCGAGGCCATGGTCAAACGGTGGGAGAAGGGGTTGGGGCGGCAGTGATCTTCCCACCCATATTTGTTGACATCTTATTATGGGTTGTGTTTATGTTTCAATAGAAAATGAGGATGCCGAACCGACGGAATGGAGGAGGGTTGGATCATGAGCAACGGTCTTGATGTAATAATCGTGGACGATGACCGCGACGTCTGTGAAACGGTCTCCGAACTCGTCAAAAGATTCTACGTTTGGGGCGAGGTGATTTCCTTTTCGAACATCGAGGAGGGTCGGTCCTACTGCCTGGAAAGGAAGTCCGGCATTGCCATATTCATACTGGACGTCTTTCTGGGCCAGGGGACCGGCTTTACTTTTCTGGAATCCATTGTCGAGAGGTTCCCTTCGGCATACGAAGACACCATTATCATCACGGGAAATGCCAGTGATGATGTGGTGAACATGTGTGTGGCGTCGGATGTGTATTATCTGCTGGAAAAACCCATAAGATCCTATGCCCTGCAATTTGCGATTCGGGCCATCGTAACCAAATATATCCGGTTTGCCAAAAGGATCCTCACGGATCCGTCTTATGCCCAAAATGTTGATCGCCTTCAGATAGACGAATATCGTTAGGGCCTTGAGGTCTGAAAAAGGTTGCGCCGATTCACTGAATCCTGTTTTTCAAGGCTCGGTAAAGCCCTCGGAACTGATGATAGGTGAGCCCCAGGATTTCCGCCGCTGTTCGCTGATTGTGCCGGGCGGACGTGAGGGCCCGTTTTATCATGCGAACCTTTAATGCCAGAACGGCTTCTTTGAGCGGCATCTTCAGAAGATCGTCCAGGAAAGGGTCCGATTGATGTGCGGGAACCTCCCTTGGTACCAATGGTTTTTCCATGGCGTGAAACTTCTCGAAGGGGTCAAAAACCACCTCTTTGATAACCCCGCCATCGGTTCGATAGACGGCTCTCTCCACCACGTTCTTAAGCTCTCGGATGTTTCCCGGCCACGGATAATCTGAAAGGAGGGCCATTGTTTCGGGGGCAAAAAGAGGCGTTTCGAAGCGCTCCATCTCAAAGGCCATTCTGGCTGCAAAATGGTTCGCCAGGAGGGGGATGTCTTCTGCTCTTTCTCTCAAAGGCGGGAGAAAAATGACTTCAAAGGAGAGGCGGTCAAGAAGATCTGATTTGAAGGCTCCCTCTTGGGCCCTTTTTGCCAGATTGACGTTGGTGGCCGCCACGAGTCGAACATCCACTTCAATGCTTCTGGAACTGCCGACACGTTCAAATGTACCGTACTCCACAAGTCGAAGGGTCTTTTCCTGCACTTCCAGGGGCATATTGCCGATTTCGTCAAGGAAAAGGGTGCCGCCGTCGGCTGACTCGAATCTGCCGGTACGCCGTCGCTCCGCACCGGTGAAAGCCCCTTTTTCGTATCCAAAGAGTTCGGATTCAATGAGGGTAGGGGCCAGGGCCGAGCAGTTTAAGGCGATCAGGGGGCCTTTCCAACGCTTTGAAAGAAAGTGTATGCGGGTGGCCGCCAGTTCCTTGCCGGTCCCTCTTTCCCCCAGAAGCAGTACGGGTCTGTCGATTGTGGCAACCCTCGAGAGCTGCTCCTGAAGGTTCAGAAACGGTTCTGACTGACCCAGTGCCTCGTGGGTTTTTGAGACGGACGCCGGAGAGATGGGGGGGTGTGAGGATGTGCTCGGACGGTTCATGGCGAAAAAAACCTTTTATTGTGGTACAAGAAACCATTTATTGGTAATTATGACCACGATATTTCCATTTGTCAACGCCTTAAATGGCTGATTTCCGGCGAAATCAAAGCAAATCATTCATTTGGCACGAATTCTGCTCAACGGTCATGGCAGATGCTTTTCTAAATGATGATTTATTCGTTTGAAATTGGAGGAATCAAGATGGGAATATTTACACGCTTTCGGGATATTGTAAGTTCCAACATCAATGCCATGCTGGATGGGGCGGAAGATCCGGAAAAAATGATCAAGCTGATGATTCGCGAGATGGAGGACACTCTGGTCGAGCTCAAGGCTTCGTGCGCCGGCGTCATTGCCAGGGCCGCCAAAACCAAACGTCAATTGGAAGAGATCAGGGAACGTGCGGTTGTCTGGGAAGGCCGGGCACAACTGGCCGTCAACAAGGGGCGAGATGATCTGGCCCGGGAAGCGCTCATGGAGAAACGGAAATACACTTCCCGTGCCGAGGATCTGGAGCGGGAGCTGGGGGAGCTGGATTCGCTGGTTGGGCAATATCATGACGATATCCGGCAGTTGGAAGATAAACTGCAGAAGGCCCGTGAAAAGCAGCGAATTTTGGTGCAGCGTCACATCCATGCGGTACGGAAGCGGCGGGCCCGGGAGGACATTCGTCGCATCGAAAGCAGCGAAGCGGTGATGAAATTCGAGGCCCTTGAAAACCGTATCGAACGGATGGAGGCGGAAGCGGATCTGGTCAATTACGGAAAGAAACGGACCCTTGAGGCGGAATTCGAGGGTCTGATGATGGATGATGACATCGAAAATGATCTCCAGCGTCTCAAAAACGCCATGAATCGCGGAGGGGAAAGGGTTTCACAATAATGCAAGGTGCAATCATTGTGGCAATCATATTCGGCGGGCTGATATTGTGTCTGGCCATTATCGGGAGCACCATACTCATGGCCATTAAAATCAAAAAAGGCGGCCTGTCTCCCAGGGATCAGCGATCTCAGGCCGAGGAGACACGCATGATCCAGGAGATATACCAAGGGCTCGATCGCATGGAACAACGGATTGAAGCCCTTGAGACCATCGTCTTAAAGGGCCCGGGAAAGGATGAAATAAGATGAAAAAATGGATGAACCGAAGTTTTCAAAGGGGTCTCTACCGTTCCAGAAACGGCGTTATTCTTGGCGTTATTCGAGGGATTGCCGAGTATTTTGATTTTTCCGTGTTCTGGGCCAGGGCCATTGCCATCATGCTTCTGATTATCAGCGGATTCTGGCCGGTAACAGGGCTCTATTTTCTTGCGGCGCTCATCATGAAGCCGGCACCCGTGCTTCGGTTTGAGAGCGACGACGCCCATGATTTCTACGATAGTTATGTCCATTCGAGATCCCGTGCGGTGGATCGGCTCAAGCGCCGATACAATCACATTGAACAGCGGATCCGAAGGATGGAGGACACCGTCACCTCAAAGGATTATGATTGGAAGACGCGGTTTGATGCCTAAAGGGCGGGAAGATCGGGGCCGGGGAGCGTGAAGGGAAAAAAGACCGGGGGCGGCCCGCTGTTGGGTGCCCATTTCTCCATTGCCGGGGGCCTTGACAAAGCGCTGTACACGGCCAGGGACTATGGTTGCACGGCGCTTCAGATCTTTACAAAGAACGCCAGCACCTGGAAGGAACGGATTCTGACCGATGAGGATGTGGCAGCCTTTGACCTTGCACGGCGCAAAACCGGTATCACCGCCATTTTTTCTCATACGGCCTACCTGATCAATCTGGGCTCGCCCGAAAAAAAGAAATTCGATTTGTCGTGCAAGGCCCTTGCCTGTGAGTTGAACCGTTGTCACAAGTTGGGTATCCCCTGGGTGGTTCACCATCCGGGGGCCCACATGGCCTCCGGCGAAGCCGAGGGTTTAAAAAGGATTGCCCATGGCATCAACCGGGTTCTGGATATCAGTGATCCCCTTGGGCCCGGTTTGCTCCTTGAGACCTGTGCCGGTCAGGGGACGACCCTGGGCCATACATTTGAACAGCTGGCATTAATCAGGGCGTCCGTGCACCATAAGGAACGCATCGGCTTCTGCCTCGACGCCTGCCATATCTTCGCTGCCGGCTACGATATCCGCACGGAAAAAACCTACCTTAAGACCATGGCCGCTTTTCATGAGACTGTGGGGTTGGATCGGCTTCAACTGATCCATATGAACGACGCCAAACGAAAGCTGGGTTCAAAGGTTGATCGCCACCATCACATCGGAAAAGGCAAGATCGGCCTCACGGCTTTTTCACTGATCATGACCGACGAGCGTATCTCTCACATACCGAAAATCCTGGAAACCCCCAAAAAAGAGGGTATCATTGACTGGGATCGAAGAAATCTGAGGGTTTTGAGGTCCCTGCTAACGCAATAGGACCCCATGGATTCAGAATTCTCAACGGGGCGCCATGCGGAGGGCCCCGTCCAACCGGATGGTTTCGCCGTTCATCATGGCGTTTTCGATAATGTGTGCCACCAGACCCGCATATTCATCGGGCCTTCCCAGACGGCTGGGAAACGGTACGCTCATGCCCAACGCCTCCTGGACTTTTTCCGGCAGCCCCAGCATCATGGGGGTTTTAAAGAGTCCCGGGGCAATGGTGACCACCCGAATCCCCAAAGGCGCGAACTCCCTGGCCGCCGGAAGGGTCACACCGATAATTCCCGCTTTGGAGGCCGCGTAGGCCGTCTGACCGATCTGACCTTCATAGGCCGCAACGGAGGCGGTGTTGATGATCACGCCCCGTTCGCCGTCTTCATTCGGGGAATTTTCCGTCATCTGCTGGGCTGCCAGACGGATAACGTTCACGGTTCCCACCAGATTCACCATGATGGTCTTGGTCCATCCCTTCATGTCCACCGGCCCTTCTTTTCCCAGAAGCTTGGCCGGAATACCGATGCCCGCACAGTTGACGGCCACATGGATAGTGCCGAATCTTGAGACCACCTCTTGTATGGCGGTTTGAACGGATGCTTCATCACTCACGTCCACCTGGCTGAACATGGCATTTTCACCCAGATCCTTGGCCGCTTTTTCTCCGGCTTCCTGGTTGAGATCCCAAAGCGCCACCTTTGCGCCCTGATTTCTGAGGTTCGTTGCCGTTGCCAGACCGAGTCCCGAGGCACCGCCCGTAACAATCACCGCTTGTCCCTTGATTTCCATATGCATCTCCTTTTCGGGGCTTTAAAAGCCCATCTTTTTTCCGATAATCTGTTTCATGATCTCCGAAGTTCCCGCAAAAATGGGCATGACGCGCACATCCCGGTACCACCGGGAGATGGGATATTCCTCCATGTAGCCGTAACCGCCATGCAGTTGCACGCAACAATAGGCGATGCGGTTGGCCGCCTCTGCGAGCCACCATTTGGCCATGGAGACCTCCTTGATGATGTCCATTCCCGCCACGTGCCTCTCAAGCAAACCGTTGAGGTAGGTGCGTCCGATATCCACTTCCGTGGCCATCTCGGCCAGCTTGAAGGTGTTGTGCTGGAGTCTTCCGATGGGCACGCCAAAGGCTTCACGCTCCTTGGAATATTTCACCGTCATCTCAAGCATCGCCTCTGAGGCGGTCTGGGCGTAAACGCTGCAGATGAGGCGTTCCTGCTGCAGTTGCCTCATCAGATAGAAAAAGCCCATATTCTCTTTTCCCAGGAGGTGATCCGAGGGGACCCGGCAGTCCTCAAAGATCAGCTCATTGGTGTCGGACATTTTCATGCCCATCTTCTTGAGTTTGGGGCTTTTTATAAACCCTTTCGCACCCTCCTCCACGACCAGCAGGCTGATCCCCTTGCTGGGTGTGGGAGCCACCGGATCGGTGACGCATGCCACAATGACCAGGTCGCAGATTTCGCCCAGGGATATGAAGGTCTTCTGTCCATTGATCACCCAGGTATCCCCATCCTTCACGGCTTTTGTTCGAATGCTCTGAAGGTCTGAACCGGTGTTGGCTTCCGTCATGGCCACGGCCATGAGGGTGTCCCCGGTCACGGCTCCCGGCAGCCATTTCTCTTTCTGACGATTTGTGCCGAGGAAACCAATATAGGGGGCCACGATATCCGAATGGAGCCCCACCATGAACCCCTGACCGACGGTCCTTCCCAGTTCCTCGTTGATGATGATGGAATAGGCAAAATCCGCCCCCAGCCCGCCATAGGCCTCCTCCACCCAGGGGCACAGAAATCCCTGTTCACCCATGCGCTGCCACATCTCCCGGGGCACCTTTCCCTCCGCTTCCCAAACCTCCAATTGGGGAATGATCTCCCTGGCGATGAATTTTCGGAAGACATCCCGAAAAATCCGGTGCTCCTCCGTGTAAAAGGAATCTTTCATTGATCAGCCCTCCCCATGATAAACGACGCGTTCTTGAACCGGAATTTCGGCGAAGAATAGTGCAATTGCCATCCTTTGTCAAATGGCGCGCCGGTGAGTGATGGAGACCGAATCAAAGGAAGAAGATGGGGGTGTTTATGCCACTCTCAATTCTTTGCCGCTCTTAAAGACGGCCCTAATCTTTGTTTCGTCCGATAGAACGGATATGTCGGACAGCGGATTCCCATCCAGGAGCACCAGATCGGCTTTCATGCCCTGCCGAATGGCTCCGATCTCATGTTCCAGTTTCAGAAGCCTGGCTGCCATGGAAGTTGCGGAGATGAGGGCATCGGCCGCACTGAAACCGTGCCGAACCATGAAGATGAGTTCTTCCGCGTTTCTTCCGTGCCGGTTAAAAGGGGTGCCGGCATCGGTACCCATGGCAATGGGTACACCCCTGGTTTTGGCTTTCTGAAGGCTGCTGATGTGTTCGTTCACCACCCGTTTCGTCTTTTGGATAATAAAGGATGGAATTCCCTCCTTTTCTCCGCTTTTCAGAATATTCATGGGGGCGCTGAGGGTGGGGACTAAGAAAGTTCCTTTTGCCAGCATCTTATCGATGAGCGCATCATCCAGCCCAATGCCGTGCTCCACCGAATCGATGCCGGCCATGACCGCCCAGAGAATCCCTTCACGGCCCTGCGCGTGGGCGGCTGCGGGTCTCCCGGCGCGGTGGGCTTCGGACACGCCCATGGAGAGCTCTTCAGGGGTGAGCTGTGTGGCGCCCGGCTCAACGCCGGGGGTCAGGACCCCGCCGGTGGCCATGAACTTGAGAAGGTCGACGCCTTTTTTGATATGGGCCCGGACGGCTTTCTGAATGTCATGGGGACCGTCCACCTCCAATCCGATTTCCCAGCCGTGACCCCCGGTCATGCAGATCATCCGGCCCGAGACCAGAATGCGGGGGCCCGAAATGGTGCCGCTGTTTACGGCATCTCTGACACAAAGGCTGACATCGTTAACAGACCCCATGTCCCTTACGGTGGTGATGCCGGCTTTGAGCGTTCGGCCGGCATTGACCGCCGACTTGATGGCGGTCAGAGGATCCGGGTCGGCCAGGAGGGTCTTGTGGGGATCAGCCGACGCATCATGGCCCAGATGCACGTGGCAGTCTATGAGCCCCGGCATTACCGTGTCGCCTTTTAGATCTTTGATTTCAAGGTTATCCTCTCCTTCCCCGTCCAGGGGGGAGGGCGGGTTTCCCCATCCCGATGATACGATACGATCGCCCCTTAACAACAGCCATCCTTTCTTGAGGGTCGGTTCAAGGCCGTCAAAAATATGGGCGTTTTTGAGCAAAAGAGAACTCTTTTCCTGCATGGCGCTCTTTCCTAAAAGGAGATGCGGTAACGGTTGACCTTCTCTTCATCCACGGAAGCACCCAGTCCGGGACCCTTTGGCACGACCACTGAAGCTTCTTTTAGTCCGAGAGGCCGGCTTACCACGTCATCCACATATAGCCACGGACCTTCCATTTCAGCGGCTGAGATCACATTATCCGTGGCTGCATAAAAATGGGCTTGGCCGGCCGTGCCGGGGGTGGTTTCAAGGCACCCGCCCAGGAAACAGGGAATACCGGCCCCTTCACAAAAGGCCGCGATTTTCCGGGCCCGATAAATGCCGCCGCATTTGGGTACCTTGATATTGACCACGTCGGCGGCTTTGGCTCTGATGACATTGTGGGCGTCCTGCACCGTGTAAACGCTTTCATCCGCCGCCACGGGGGTTACAAGATGATCCGCCAACAACGCCATCCCCTCAAGATCCCACCAGGGAAGCGGCTGCTCGATCCATTCAAGACCCAGTGGGTCCATTTTTGAAAGGATCGCCATGGCCGTGTTTCGATCGTAACCCTGATTGCCGTCAACCCGTAGTTTGACGGCATCACCCGCGATTTCCCTTACCAGTCTGACCCGCGAAAGGTCTTCTTTTGGGTCCAGCCCGATCTTGATTTTGATGACCTTGAACCCTTCCGAGACAAGTTCCTTCACCCGTCCTTCCGTCTCTTGAGGACTATCGATGCCCACTGCCGCTGTCAGCGGCACCCTATCCACACGGCTGCCGCCCGCCACCAGGTGAATGGGAGCGCCGTCCGCCTGCCCCAGGAGATCGTAGACGGCCAGATCAATGCCGCACTTGGCCATGAGGTTATGGGGGATCGCTTGATCCATGATTTGGTGAAGGCGTGCCATGTTTCTGCAGTCGAGGCCCTTGACAGCCGGGATGAGATGGTCCGTCAGCACATGGTACAATGATTTCTGGTCGTAGCCGTACACCGAATGAAAGGTGGTGGTTTCCCCCCAGCCGGTTCTCCCCTGGTCGTCGGTCAAGCGGACCAGCACATGGTTACAGTGGGTCAGAGTGCCAAGGGCAATGGCAAAGGGGTGTTTCAGCGGTATGCGGATCGGGATGGCTTCAGCTTGAACGATTTTCATACAAACTCCAGGGGTAAGGTTTAATGGATTTTTGTTTCATTTGACAAATCCGAGTAGTCCAGGCACCCACATGGTAATGGAGGGCAGGTAGATGACCAGGGCCAGCACCACAAATTCCACAAGAATGAAAGGCCAGAGCGCGCGCACCAACTCGCCCAGCTTCAGGCCGCTCACGATCATGCCCATAAAAAGACAGGCGCCCATGGGCGGCGTCATGAGGGCGATGTTCAGGTTGACGCACATCATGATGCCGAAATGAAGGGGGTGAACGCCCAGATTGATGGCCAAGGGTGCCAGGATGGGTCCCAGGATCAGCAGGGCGGGGCCGATGTCCAGAAACATCCCCACCATGATCAGAAAGAGGTTAATCAGAAGCAGAATGATATACTTGTTGTCACTTAGGCTCATGAACACGTTGGCCACCATTTCAGGAATCTGCTGGATGGCCAGGAACCAGGCCAGCACCTTGGCCGCAGAAAGGAGCATGGTAATCACGCCGATGGTGACCGCGCTTTTAAAGAAGACATCATAGAGATCCTTGAGACCCAGATTACGGTAAATGGCGATGCCGATGAAAAGGGCCAGTCCCACGGCCACGGCCGCCGCTTCCGTTGGCGTCACAAATCCCCCCAGGATGCCGCCTAAGATGATGATGGGCATCATAAGGGCCCAAAAAGCACCCCGGGTACGGGATGCAACCCTTTTAACGGTCAGTGTTTCCGGATGGGTGGGATAGTTGCGTTTTGCCGCCATAAAACGGGTAAGGATCATGAGGGAAATACCGATCATTAAACCGGGAATGATCCCCGCGGCAAAGAGGCCGGCGATGGAGACCTCCATGATGGAACCGTAGAGCACCATGATAATGCTGGGGGGAATGATGGGGGCGATGATGGAGGAGGCCACGGTCACGGCCGTGCTGAAACCTTTATCATACCCCTGCTTCGTCATTGAAGGGATGAAGATGCTGCCGAGGGCCGCCGTATCGGCCACCGCAGCCCCGGATATGCCCCCGAAAATGATGCTGGTGACGATGTTCACCTGGGCCAACCCCCCCTTGAGCCTACCGAAAAAGAGATTGGCAAAATCCACGAGCCGCGTGGTCAGCCCCACCTTGTTCATGATGTCCCCGGCCAGCAGGAAAAAGGGGAGGGCCAGGAACGTAAAACTGTCCATGGCGGAGAACATGCGCTGGCTGATCATGGAAAGGAAGACGGTGTTTTCCGTGTAATAGAACCCGAAAAGGGTAGTGATCGCAACCACCATCCCCACCGGGACGCCGATGACCGCCAGCGTGAAAAAAGAGGTGAGCAACAGCGCAATCATGGGATCTCCTTACATGGACGCGTCAGGGGCCGTCCGCCAGGCCCTCTTCGGATCCGGGATCAAACCGCAACAGTACCTTTTTGATGATCCGAAGCAGCAGTTGCATCAGGGTCAGGAGCGCAGCCACGGGAATGGCCGCCAGAATCCAGGCCATGGACATGGGAAAGGTGGAGGCGGTCATGATGTTGTTGGTGGTCATCAGGTATCCCTGCTGGAGCAGAATCAAAAAGAAGAAGGCGATCAAGGCATCCACCAGGTAACCGATGATCATCGTGATGGTGGGGGGAACAAGTTTTTCAAGCACCTCCACTTTGATATGACGGTCCTGCTTGAGAGCGATGCTGATGGCTGTAAAACCGAGCCACACCAGCAAATAGCGCGCCACCTCTTCGGTCCACATGAAAGGGCTCTGCATGATGTACCTGAAAAAGACCCCCAGAATGGCCACCAGCGTCATGGCGGCGAAACAGAAAACGCACCAGGCCCCACAGATCTTTTCAATGATTGCGGCTGTTTTATCGGCCAATCGGAAAATTTTTGTGCCGGCGGATGTGTGGACCATTTCGAACGCTCCCTGATACAAAGTGTTAATTCTGCGGCCAGGCCCTCCTGACCCCGTCAAGCCCCGGCCCCATTTCGGGAAAAGCAGGGATTACTCATAACCCAGTCGTTTTTCCGCATCTCCGATGGCACCCAAGAGTTCATCCACCCATTTGGGATCCATCTGCTTTTTGAGCCAGTCCAGGCAGGCGGGTCCCGCCAGTTTCTGAAGGGCCGCGATCTGTTTGCCGGTCAGCGGCGCGATCTTCATCCCTTCTTTTTTCAGCTGGCTAAGGGATTCCTGTTCCCTTAAGAGGGCCATGCTCCTTGTGGAGAGGCGGCCCGCTTTTACGGCATCCCTCAAAATCCCCTTTTCTTCGGCCGAAAGGCCGTCATACCAGGCTTTGTTGCAAAGCCAGGTCTGATATCCGAACTGGGAATTGGCAAGGGACATGTACTTCTGGACTTCATAGAGTTTGAAAACCGCCACCACAAATGCCGCATTGGTTTGCCCGTCAACCACGCCGGTCTGAAGAGCCGTATAGGTTTCAGGCCAGGGAATGGGAACGGCGCTGGCGCCGAGGGCCTTGAACATGGCCGCCTGCAGCGGTCCCATGGCCCGGAATTTGATGCCTTTGAAATCCTCCGGTGTCAAGAGGGGGCGCTTGTTGTTGGTGATGGTCAAAAACCCCGAATCCACAATGGCCAGGGCTTTGATGCCGGTCTTTTCGGTGAGGGCGTCCAGCAGCTTCTGTCCGTAAGGTCCGTCCACCACATCCCAGGCGACCGCGTCATTTTTAAAAATGTAAGGGGCCATCATGACCTGTGACGGTCGGAAAATTCTCGATAGGGTGACCATGGAAGCGGAGATCATCTGAACCGCATTGCTTCTGACGGCCTGAAGAATATCCGTCTCTTTTCCGAGGGTCCCGGCCGGAAAGATTTTCACCTTCATCTTGCCTCCGCTCCCTTTTTCAAGCAGATGGGCGAAATTGACCACACCCGTGGTATAGGCGGCCTTATGGGGATCCGGTTTGCCCAGGTAAGCAAATCGAATTTCTCCGGCCTGGGCCCAGGCAGCAAAAGTCAAAAAAAGAACAGCCGCGGTGAACAGACCCATGAACATTCTCTGTGTTTTCATCTTTTCTCCTCCTGTTTTGTGATTTGGTTTTCACCCAGGGCGGATCGCGTTCTTTCCCTGTTCCGCCGAATAATGTCTCTCAGGCTATCGAAGTGTTCGAGCATCAGTTGCCGTGCTTCTTGAGCCTGTTTTTCCACAAGAAACCCATAGAATTGTCTGTTGTATGCGAGATCCCCCTTGGCATCTTCAAGGGTCATGGGGATCTGGGAAAGGATTTCCAGAAACACCTGAACCAAAGCTTCCATCACCGCGCTGATCAACTGATTGTGACAGGCATCGGCCAGCAGCCGATGAAACTCAATGGCCGCCGGCTGGTTTTGCTTTCCATTATTGACCGCTTGTTCCACTTCTAAAATATTGGCTTTAAGGGCCTCTAAATCTTCGGGAGTACGGTTTTTTGCGGCCAGTTCCACCAGGGCCGGTTCCAGGATGGCCCTAAACTCCACGAGATCCTCCAAAGACAGGCCACCGAAACGGCAGTAATTGATGACGGCCCTTCCCATGTTTTCAGAGCCCGGACGGGCCACAAAGCTGCCGCCGTAAATACCCCTCCGCTTTTCGATGATCCCTTCGGTCTCCATTTCCCGAAGGGCCTCGCGAGCCGTCACCTTGCTGACCTGGAACATTTCCGCCAGCTGTTCCTCGGAAGGGAGCCGGTCTCCGGTTGTAAACTGGCCGTCAATGATGGCCTGCTTGAGATGCTTTCGAACCTGGTCCGATAATCGGTCTTTTTTTAAAGAGATCTGCTCCATTCTTTTTCCTTGATGGATAAAACTATAAAGTTAGTTTTTTATATGTTAGTTTTTTTACCATGTCAAGATAAAACGTTGTTCATCCCTTGCCATGATTTTTCTCTAGATTTCCTTTAAGGCTTTGGCCAGAACAGCCAGCAGGAAATTCGCGTCATCCGCGGTAATGCACATGGGTGGCTTGATTCTGAGCACGTTGCCATAAAAGCCCCCCTTGCCGATCAGGAGTCCCAGGTCCTTACAGCGCTCGAATACCCGGGCGCACTGGTCTGTGGCCGGGTCCTTGCTCTTCCGGTCGGTTACCAATTCCACTCCCAACATCAGTCCGGCGCCTCGAATGTCGCCGATGATGGGTTGGCGCTGCGCCAGTTCATGCAGCCCCTTTAACAGATAGGTTCCCACATCACGGCACCGCTGCTGCAATTTTTCCCGCTCCACCACCTCCAACACTGCTTTGCCGGCGGCACAGGAGACGGGGTTGCCGCCAAAGGTGTTGAAGTGGATGCGCCGGGAAAGGGCCTGGGCGATCTCGGGAGTGGTCACCACCGCGGCCAGGGGCAGTCCGTTGCCGATGCCCTTTGCCATGGTCACGATATCCGGAACCACCCCTTGGGCTTCAAAACCCCAATAGTGATCGCCGGTGCGCCCGAATCCCGTCTGCACCTCGTCGGCGATGCACAACCCGCCTGCGTCCCGTATCTGGGCATAGACGCTTTCCAGGTAGCCGGGCGGTAAGGGTATTGTGCCGCCCACGCCCTGAATGGTCTCCGCGAAGAATGCCGCAACCCGGCCAGGCGTGGCAAACCGTATGACCTGGCCCACGTCCGCCGCGTATTTGGCCCCAGCCTTCGGATCATCCGACCCATAGGGCCCTCGGTAGCAGTCCGGCGCCATGGCGTGGTGCACGCCAAAACCGTGGGGATAATTGAATTTCCATGTGCTGTGAGAAGTGAGACCCATGGTGGCGCCGGCCCCGCCGTGGTAACCGTTTCTGAGCGCAATGGCCTCGTAATTGCCGGTGTAGACCCGGGCCATCATGAGGGCCAGGTCATTGGCCTCGGAACCTGAGTTGACGAAGTAACAAACGCTCAAATCACCAGGCATGCGGTGGGCCAGCATTTTTGCGTATTCCGCGATGGTGGGGTGCAGATAGATGGTGGTGGTGTGCTGCAGGGCGTTTGCCTGCTCAACCACCTTTTGGGTGATATAGGGATGGCAATGTCCGGCGCACACCGTGACGATGCCGGCAAATGCGTCCAGATAACGGCGTCCGTCCTCGTCATAAAGATACTGCATGGAGCCCTCCACGATCATCACCGGTCTTTGGTAATAGGTGAGTATGGCCGGCGAAAGATATCGCTTGCGAAGGCTCTGAACCTCATCATACGAAGGCCCCTCGTAGGGGCGGGGCGTGTGGTCGTAGGAAGGGAGCGTTGGCGTTGTCATTGTGATACCTCTTGTCATAGACTGCGTGGCAAGGCTTTTAGACTCCAAAGCACATTGTGGAGAGGCCGGGAATCGTCATGAGACTCGTTGAATGATCAAATGCCGGGTGCCCCTTGCTGGGCCCGCTTTTTTCCGGGAAATATCTTTTTTTTCAACCGACTGAAAGATTCGGGGATTCCCATGAGACCGTTTGGCATGTAGATCATGGTGGCGATAACGATGATGCCCAAAATGACAAATCGCAGCACCCCCGTGGGTCGAAGGAGTTCATTTAATATGGTGATGGAAAAGGCCCCGAAGACGGCCCCCGGAAATCTCCCCAGGCCTCCGAACATGACCATGATCAATACCAACAAAAAGGTATCGAGCCCCAAAACGGCTGGTGACAGCATGGCGTAATAATGTGCGTAAAACCCGCCCGCAATTCCAGTGATGAAGGAGGAGATGCCGAAAACAATGAGTTTATATTTGAAATCATTTACCCCAAGACTTTTCGCGAAGGGTTCACCATCCCTTAGGGCCACGAACGCAAGGCCCAAGGGCGAGTGGATGACTTTGTGAATGAAAAAGAGCATGGCAAAGAAGAAAAACAACCCGACATAATACCACGGGACCAATTTGTGGGTGGAAAAGGCGTAGCCGAAAAGACGCGGCGTGGGAACCGGAAATCCCATTGATCCGGCCGTCCACTCTTCACCCCACATGAGGATGGGGGTCAGAATGAGATGCACGGCAAAGGTGACAATGGCGACGAAAATTCCCGTGAGTCGCAAGCAGGGGAGACCGATCAACAGGCCCACAATCGCCGCCACCAAACCTCCCGCCAGCATTCCGAGCCATGGAGAGAGCTTCAGGTGAACCGCTAACATGCCTGAGGTATAAGCGCCGATGGCGAATAGTGCGATCTGGGCAAAGGACATGACTCTCGCGTATCCCATGATCAGGTTCCAGGCGGATGCCACCACTCCCCATATGAAACACATGATGATAATATTCAAAACCCGGGAGTTATGGTGCATGAAAATCGGAAAAATCAGGAATACCAACAGGGAAACCGCCGTAAGATAATGGTTTTTGTTTTTTAAATCTATGCCCATGTTCCGAATAGCCCCTTCGGTCTAAATACCAATACAATAACGAGTATCACGAGGAAAACCGGCAAGCCCCAGATCTGGCCCAGGTAGAAGGTGGTGATTGCCTCCACCATTCCCAGAGCAAAGCCCGCGACGAATGTTCCTTTAAAGCTCCCCAAGCCGCCCAGAACCATGACCACAAAGGCCCTGATAAGAATACCCCATCCCACATAGGGATAGATGAGGGTTCTTGGGACCAGCAGGATGGCGCTGATGCCGGCCAGAACAGCGGAAAGCCCGAAGGCAACGGTATAGATCCGATTGATGGGTAAACCGACGATTCTGGCGCCTGTTTCATCTTGCGCAACAGCACGCATGGCCATCCCGATTTTGGTCTTGCTCAAAAAGAGGCCAAAGACGATGACGATCCCGATGGATGTCACCAGAATCAACAGGTTGTGGTAGGTCACCATGGTCCCTGCCAGATCAAAGCTTCCCTCAACGAGAGTGGGAAACGTCTTGTGCCGCCCTCCGAAGCATACCAAAGCCAGGTTGTCCAGTAGAAGTGCGCACCCCAGGGTGACGATCACCGCGGTAAATCCCCACTCCGGCAGACGCCTTAAAGGGTAGATGATGACTCTCTCAAAAACCAAACCGAAGAGAAACATGATCAGAATGGTTGCGGGAATCGTTACCGCGAGATTGAAGTGAAAGTACCCGGAAGAGAGGAGCCAGGCAAAATAGGCGCCCCAGGTAAAAAAGGCCCCTTGGGCGTAATTGAACACTCTGGTGACACCGTATACAAGGGTCATCCCCAATGCCATCAGAACATAGATAGAACCCAGGGTAATGCCTACAATGAGTAAAGCCGTCATTTACCTGTACCGTTATTCATGCCGTCTTCCCGGCTCGTCAAAGATAATTCTTGTGAGGCCTGCCGGGAAATGTTTTTTTCATATGCCCAAAAATACGCTTCTAATGTGTTCATCGCTCAACGCTTCTTCTTTTCCGCCTTCAAAAACAATTGCACCATCCTCCATCAAATAGATGCGGTCTGAAATCTCCGACACCTGTGGCAGGCTTTGCTCTACCAGGAGAACGGTCATGCCACTCTTATTGATCTCAACGATCTTCTCAAGAACGTGGACCCGGAGAAGGGGCGATAATCCCAGTGAGGGCTCATCAATTGCCAGGAGCTTTCCATTGGACATGATGCCTCTGGCAATGGCCAGCATCCGCGCCTCTCCTCCGCTCAATGTTGACGCGAACTGTTTTTGTCTCTCCCTTACCCTTGGAAAAAGCTGAAATACATATTCGAGGTTTTCCGCCTCCTTTTTCCGGGCATTGTTCACATAGGCGCCCAGGATCAGGTTTTCCAGGCATGTCATCTCGGGAAAGAGATGCCTTTCTTCGGCAATATAAATCAGTCCCATTTGAACGACTTTTTCCGTTGGAAAGCCGGCTATTTCAACGCCGTTGAACTGAATGGATCCGGATGCGGGAACGATCAGGCCGCAAATGGTCTTGAGCAGGGTGCTTTTGCCATGCCCGTTTGGTCCCAGGAGGATCATCAGTTCCTGGTCATCCACATCCAGAGAGACATTTCTGATCACTTGAAATTCGCCGTAGAAAGAGTTTATGTCTCTGACCTTAAGCATAAGCCGCTCCCAAATAGCACTCAACAACCCTTTTGTCCTTGGCAACCTCAAGGGGAGGACCGGTGCAGATCTTAACCCCGTTTTCCAAAATCATCAGCCTGTTTGACAACTCTACCAGAACCTTCATGAAATGTTCGATGATCAGGATCGTAACATTCAATTCTTCGTTGATCTTTTTGAAAAGGGTGACACTCTCCCTGATTTCGTCCGGACTCAACCCGGCAATGGGCTCGTCCAGCAGCAGGATTTTGGGTTTCGTTGCCAGAGCGGCGCCCAGCATGGTCCGTTTTTTGTCCAGAAGTTTCAAGTTTGCGGCCGGAATCGTCTCTTTACCTTTGAGGCCCACGAAGTCCAATATGTGGCGTATCCAAGCGTTTTCATCCTTGATACCATCTCCACCAAAATGGGCACCCACCCTGATGTTTTGAAATACCGGAAGGGTCACGAAAACCTGAGGAATTTGAAATGTTCGCGCAATGCCTCTGTGACAAATCGTGTAAGGGGCTTCACCGCTGATTTTCTTTTCCCCAAATAAAATCTCCCCCGAATATGGGTAATAACCGGTGATCAGGTTAAACAGCGTCGTTTTTCCGGATCCATTTGGCCCTGCAATACCAAATACCTCTCCTTGATCGACTTCAAAATCAAGCGAATTTACCGCCACCAGTTCTCCAAAAGATTTGGTTACATTTTTGACCTGAAGAAGGGCCACCAGTTTCCTCCTAGAAACGTCCTCGTAAATATAAAACCAAGGTGGTCTTGCGAAATAAGAAACAAACAAACATGCTCATGCGGAGGGGAAATAAGCCCCTCCGCAATGATGCCTTGAGGCAAGCGCACGTCCCGAAAAAAGAGGAAATGCCTACTTTTTCAGCCAGGGTGGGCGTTCAAACTTGGCGCCGGTTGGTATTGTTCCCAAAACCAGGAGCACCTGCTGGCCGTTCTGTATCTGAAAAAACTGATTGGGAATTCCTTCTCCCACGTTACCGGCAATGGCTTCCTGTGTTTTCGGATTAAATATGTATGTGCCCGCGATCCCAGTGTATTTATTTTTTAAAATATGATCATTAACTTTCTTGTAGTTCTTTGGATCGCCGACGGCCTTGACAGCGGCGGCCCACATAAAGATGGAGTCATAGACGTTGCAGGCGGCAGTGTATCCGGGGGCATTGCCAAATCTTTTTTTGTATCTTTCCACCCAGTCCATGCCTTTTTTGTCGGGTAAATACCCTATCAGCGTCTGCCAGAGGACGCCATTGGCCTTGGACCCTAAAAGTTCCCTGAATTCAGGTACGTTTGGACAATACTGGATATAAACCAGGGACTGGGTCGGTTGGGTATGGAACTGGTTCATAAACGCAACCGCCTCGGTGGGCAGATGGGTGCTGAAAAAGATGATGCCGGGATTTTTGGCCCGTATTTTTGACAGCTCGACCCCGTACTCCGTGCTTCCCAATTTGTGATTTGTGTCTGACACGATCTTCCAATTGTTCTTCTCTACAATTTCGCGAAAGCTTTTGGAAATCCCTTTTGCATAGGTGAAATTGGTTGTCAATATGGCGACCGTCTTGTTCTTATGATCATAGGGGATCATTTTTGTCATATTGATGAAAGCGTTGGGTCCGTAGGATCTTTCGTTCGGATCGATGGCAAATACATTATTGTACTCAGGCAGGTTGTCCATGACGGCTTTTGTCGAGGTCCACTGTGTATCTGCATGGAGATAGGGAATCTCATATTTTCCGAAAGTGTGAATGTCCATCGGTCCCATAAGGTAGGCCGTTACGTTTACGTCCACGCCTTTGGCAGCGAGTGCCTCCGCGGCACTGCGCAAGATATCAACTTGCGATTCCTTAGTATCCATGACCACTGTTTTGAGCGGTCTTCCCAGCAAACCGCCTTTGGCGTTGATTTCCTCCACCGCCATTACACCGCCATTGATCATTTCGGCGCCGTCAGCGGCCATGAGGCCCGTTACCGGCACGGGAAGGCCTACCAAAATAGGCTCGCCTGAAGGTTTTTTTTCGCTTGCAACACCAAATGCCGGAAAAGCGACCACCATAAAAGCGATAAGTGTTGCGGTAGACAATGAGACAAACATCCTCGAGATTTCCTTTTTCATTCTAACTCCTCCCATCGAAAATCAGATTTCAGATATTTAACCTGTCATTCCCAGGTCCAACGTACCACGGAATTTTACCTCCTTTCTGTTCCGTCTATTCGTTTCCGTCAAAGCTGGATCTTTAGGCCAGCAAAATACGTGCCACAAAATTCAAATTTACAATCGGCATGGTATCTCCAATTATGACCGGAAATCCCACACGTATATGCCGCGTAAAGCATCAATTGATGGAGCGTAAAAATACATTTTTGTGGAAATATTTCTAAAATCATACGAAAATGTTTGTTGTTGTGGTGGAAGTAATGATGCCCCTCGATGAAAATTCAATTGGTTTTCATCTGCTGTTGTTTTTTTGCGAGACAAAGAAACTCTTATCCTTGCTCTATTATAATGATACAATTCCAGAGAAAAAGAGTTTATGTGAGGGGATTATCAATATCCCAAAATTAAACGTAATATGATCAATATTTAATAATCAAGAAACTTTGTTTTAATGCTTGGGTTTTGTATGAAATCCAAAAAGACTCATTTGCAATTACCTTCCCGGGGCTCTGCAATATGAAGTATAAGAGTTGAAAAATCGCCGATTTATTAACCGGCAGGGCGAGGTAACCGACAAGCTGCTGTTTCATCCAATCGTCTGACTCTACATCGCTTTGGAGCCTCTTTAAAGAGCTCAGGGTTTTCCATCGCCTCCAGCGCCAAAATCTTGCACACCTCTATGAATCGGTCTATTTCATCCTTGGACTCGGTTTCGGTTGGCTCAATCATCATGGCACCATCTACGACCAGTGGGAAGTATACGGTTGGCGGGTGGAAACCAAAATCCATCAAACGCTTGGCCATATCTCCTGCGCCTATTTTATATTTTCTTTGACGTTTATCAGAGAAAACACATTCGTGCATGCAGGGTCGATCGTAGGCCAGTTCAAACGTCTCCCTCAGCTTTTCTTTAATGTAGTTTGCATTCAACACCGCCAGCTGACTGGCCTTTCTGAGGTTTTCGGCCCCCATGGTCAGGATGTAACCGTAGGCCTTGATCATGACGCCGAAATTCCCGTGAAAGGTGTGTAGTCTTCCCAATGACTGGGGAAAATCATCTGAAAGATGATAATGTCCGTCTTTTCTGACAATGCGGGGTATGGGCAGAAAAGGCGCCAGATGGTCTCGAACACAAACCGGACCTGAACCCGGTCCGCCGCCGCCATGGGGTGCTGAGAAAGTTTTGTGCAGATTCAGGTGCAATACGTCCACTCCGGTATCACCCATGTGGACCATACCCATGACAGCGTTCATGTTTGCCCCGTCACAGTAAACCTGTCCGCCATGGGCGTGAACAATTTCGGAGATGGCTTTGATATTTTCTTCAAAAAGGCCCAAGGTATTCGGGTTGGTCACCATGATGCCAGCCGTGTCTTCGTCCATGGCTTCACGAACGGTCTCAGCTGACATTATCCCATTTTCGTTCGACTTTACGGGTACCGGCCGATAGCCGCAGAGAGCGGCGCTGGCGGGATTTGTGCCATGGGCCGTATCGGGAACGAGGATCTTTGATCGAACGTCATTTTTGCTTTTATGGTAGGCATAGATCAAAAGCATTCCTGCCGTTTCCCCCTGAGCACCTGCCGCCGGCTGCAAACTGACGGCATCCATGCCCGTAATCTCCGCCAGAAAACGTTCAAGTTCAAACATGACTCTCAGGGCTCCCTGGGCGAGCTTGGGTGGAAGCAAGGGGTGAGCACCGGAAAAGCCTTGAAGACCAGCATGCTTTTCGTTGATTTTGGGGTTGTATTTCATTGTACAGGAACCGAGGGGATACATTCCCGTATCAATTCCGAAATTCCATTGGGAAAGCCTGGTGTAATGTCGAATGACCTCGATTTCACTCAGATCCGGAAAATCGGGACCTTCTCCTTCAATCTCTTGGCCCAGGGGGGCCGGTTCCACATCCCGACGGGGCAGTGAATAAGCCGTCCGTCCCGCCTTTCCCCTTTCCCACAACAGGGGTTCATCCATGTTCAGGCCGGTGGGCGCCAAAGGCTTTTTCATAATGTAACCTCCCTGACAAGCGTATCCATATCCTCCCTGGTTTTGGTTTCCGTCACGCAAAGCAGATAGCTGTTTGGCATTTCCCGGTAGTAATTGCCCAAAGGCAGGCCAGCAACGATTCCTTTTTCAAGAAGTTTCCGGTGGTGGGCGTCGAAGTCGGACGGGAATTCCACGACGAATTCATTGAAAGTGGGGCTATCAAAGGGTATTTTGAATCCCGCGCTCCGCAGCTTCTGTTTAAGATAGGCCGCCTTGTCATGGTTCAGTCTGGCCAGTTTGCGCATGCCCATTCCGCCTAATGAAGCCATATACATGGCAGCCGAAAGGGCGCAGAGACTGCTGTTTGTACAGATATTGCTTGTGGCCTTTTCCCGTCTGATATGCTGCTCTCTGGTGGCCAGCGTCAGAACGAAGCCTCTGTTTCCATCCATATCAGTGCATTGTCCCACCAGGCGGCCGGGTATTTTCCGTATGTACGACATCTTGGTAGCGAAAATACCGAGGCCGGGTCCGCCATACCATAAAGGAATGCCGAGGCTCTGACCCTCTCCACAAGCGATATGGGCCCCTTGACTGCCGGGGTTCTTCAGGATTCCAAATGCGAGAGGTTCGGTAAAGGATGCGATTAACAAGCTCTTGTCATCCTGACAAAGCTCGCCGGCCGAACGCAAGTCTTCAATGCACCCGAAGAAGTTGGGGGACTGTATGGCAACGCCGGCAAGGTCTTTCTCATCATGGAGCGCGGATAGATCCGTTCTGCCGTTTTTAAGATAAGGTAGTTCAATCATTTCCAGGCCCGCAGGTTCAAGATACGTTCGAACCACCTGCCGGTGATGGGGATGGACCAGGGAAGAAATGGCGATCTTTTTTCTTCTCGTGATGCGGATTGACATAAGCAGTGCTTCAGTCAGCGCAGAAGCCCCGTCCCAAAGGGATGCATTGGCCACTTCCAAGCCCAATAGTCTGGTGACAAGGGTTTGGTATTCATAAATTGCCTGCAACGTCCCCTGACTCATTTCAGGCTGATAGGGTGTGTACGAAGTTGTGAACTCCGACCGACCCAGAAGGTAAGAGACGGCGGCAGGAATAAAATGTTCATATCTGCCCGCCCCTAGGAAGGTCTTGGTTTTCGGGAAAGCCCCCATGGAGCCGGAAAGCGCATCCATGTGTTCATCCAGTTCCCATTCGGTCAGGGGTTCGGGCAACTCAAGGGTATCGCCTCGTCTTAAGTCTTCGGGCACCGAGGAGAAGAGCTCCTCCAAGGTTTTTGCTCCCACAACCTGAAGCATGGACCCAATATCTTCATCCGTGTGCGGCAAATAGCGCATTTACTTCATCCCTTCCAGCATATTCAGGTAGGCGTTCCTGTCCATCAGGTTATTCAAGTCTTCCGCATTGTCCGGTTCAATCTGAATGATCCAACCGTCATTATAGGGGCTCGAATTCAAGAGTTCCGGGGCGTCTTCCAACGCTTCATTTATTGCATGGATTTTTCCGCTGATGGGCATGTACATTTCGGCCACGGCTTTCACGGATTCAAGGGTTCCGAATTCTTCTCCACCTTGAAACGCTTCGCCGGGCGGCGGGAGTTCAACAAAGACGATATCGCCCAATTGGTCCTGTGCATAGTCGCTGATGCCGACTTTTACCTCACCGCCTTCAAGGTTGGCCCATTCATGATCTTCAGTATATCGCACATTTTCTGGCAATTCCAGTTCCTCGATCTCTTTCATAGCCTATGTCCTTTCGTGTATGGTAATATGAAAATTTGTTCTGAATAGAAATTTTGTTTTACAGAAACCCACCACCGCCGGTGGTGGACGCCAAATGGTTCAAATCGGTTCGGCGCAAAAATATGGGTTTCTTCTCCAGGCAAACCATGGCTTTGGGAATCATGGAAAAGAAACCGGTGCACGAATGGGAACGTTTATTGCATGTGCTATTGGACGAAGTGACCATATAAGTACATCCGCCAAGATTAAAAACCGTAGAAAGGGCAGAATCAAACCCATACTCTTTTTGAGATTTAGATACACATTATTGATGAATTAGTCAAGAATTTTTTGATTTTCTTATGATATCCTCAAAAACCATGGAAATGCCACTTGACAAAACCGGATCCCTATGTGAATTTTTGTATAAATTGTCCAATGGGAACGTACACCGCCGCCTCGCCATGGGCTTCCTGTTTACGCCATGGGAACGGCATTGGGTGGTGGTTTTCAAGGCCCCTAGAATGATTTGGGGCGAATCCGAAGGTGACAAAACCGGAAGGGTTTGAGGATTGGAGGCAGCATTTTTGATAAATTGCTCAGTCCATTGCTTTCTTTTTGATTAAAAACAAAATATCTCAGAAACATATTGACACTACACTCAATTTCGTTTTATTCTTTTAGGGCAATCGGTGAATTGCCATTCGACGGAAGGGGGTATGTGAAAGTAGTGATACGCGTCCAAAAAACGTTTTTTATCGACAAAATCCAAAAACCGGCAAAAGGAGGAAGAGATGCCAACGTACGAAGACATTCCACGCCCTGTTGAGTGGATAACGGATGAGGACATTCAGGTAGCGAAGGCCATCAGGAAATGGGTCGACGAAGAGGTATGGCCCAAC